>DASQGB010000391.1:0-9816 GCA_035632815.1 Burkholderiales bacterium
CGTGCGGCGCAAGGGCGTGGTGCGGGTGATTTGCTCGGATCCGCGCCACAAACAGCGACAGGGATGACGCACAGCGTCATAGGGTTGATAAGGCCTTGTTCACACTGATATAATTTCGGGTTTCGCGCAGACAAAGCCGCACACAAAATATATGGCCAGAATTGCAGGCATCAACATTCCGAACCACCAGCACGCCGATATCGCGCTCACCGCGATCTTCGGCATCGGCCGCGCGCGCGCGCAGGCGATCTGCGCCGCCTCCGGCGTGCAGGGATCGCGCAAGATCAAGGACCTGACCGATGCCGAGATCGACCGCATCCGGGAGAACGTCGGCCGGGTTACCGTCGAGGGCGATCTGCGCCGCGAGGTCTCGATGTCGATCAAACGGCTGATGGACCTCGGCTGCTACCGCGGCGTGCGCCATCGCAAGGGCCTGCCGGTGCGCGGCCAACGCACGCGGACCAATGCCCGCACCCGCAAGGGGCCGCGCAAGGCGGCGATAAAGCTCAACGTGCAGACTGGCAAGGCGGCTTGATCATGGCGGCCAGAAACGCACCGACCAGGCAGGAACTGCAGCAGACGGCCGCGGCGCGCGCGCGCAAGAAGACGAAGAAGAACGTCTCGGAGGGCATCGCGCACATCCACGCATCGTTCAACAACACGATCGTGACCATCACCGACCGGCAGGGCAACGTGCTCGCCTGGGCGACCTCCGGACACGCCGGGTTCAAGGGCTCGCGCAAGTCCACGCCGTTCGCTGCGCAGGTCGCCGCCGAGCGGGCCGGGCGCGCGGCGCAGGAGTGCGGTGTAAAAAACATCGAGGTGCGCATCAAGGGCCCCGGCCCGGGCCGCGAATCCGCGGTACGTGCGCTCAACGCGATCGGCATCAAGATCGCGAGCATCGCGGACGTGACTCCGGTTCCGCACAATGGCTGCCGGCCGCCCAAGCGCCGGCGCGTGTAACGAGGATCAGGAGAACGCATGGCCAGGAATCTGGACCCGAAGTGCCGGCAGTGCCGCCGGGAAGGCGAGAAGCTGTTCCTCAAGGGAGAGAAGTGCTTTACCGACAAGTGCGCCGTCGAGCGCCGCGCCTATGCGCCCGGACAGCACGGCCAGAAGAGCGGCGCGCGCCTTTCGGACTACGGCAAACAACTGCGCGAGAAGCAGAAGGTGCGCCGCATCTACGGCGTGCTCGAGCGGCAGTTCCGCGGCACCTACGCCGAGGCGTCGCGCTCCAAGGGCGTGACCGGCGAGCGGCTGCTGCAGCTTCTCGAGTCGCGGCTGGACAGCGTCGTGTACCGCATGGGCTTCGGGGCGTCGCGGTCCGAGGCCCGGCAGGTGACGCGCCATAACGGCATCCTGGTCAACGGCAAGCGGGTCAACATCCCGTCGTACCAGGTGCGCCCGGGCGACGTCATCGAAGTGACCGCGAAGGCCAAGGCGCAGCTGCGAATCAAGGCGGCAGCCGAGGCCGCGGCGTCGCGCCACATACCGGAATGGCTGGAGGTCGATACGAAGGGGCTGAAGGGCACGTTCAAGGCCCTGCCGGTGCGCGCGGACCTGCCCTCGACCATCAACGAAAGCCTCATCATCGAGTTGTACTCGAAGTAACTGCGCGAAGTAACCGCGCGGAGTTACCCGCGCGAAGTAAACAGGAATTCACAAACTATGCCGCAATCCGGATTTCTCAAGCCGCGTATCGTCGACGTCCAGAACCTTTCGCCGAATCACGCCCGCGTCACCATGGAGCCGTTCGAGCGCGGCTACGGCCACACGCTCGGCAACGCGTTGCGCCGCGTGCTGCTCTCCTCGATGCCGGGCTATGCGCCCACCGAGGTGCAGATCGCCGGCGTGGTGCACGAGTATTCGACACTCGACGGGGTGCGCGAGGACGTCGTCGACATCCTGCTCAACCTGAAAGGCGTGGTGTTCCGGCTGCACAACCGCGCCGAAGCGATCCTCTCGCTCAAGAAGAAGGGCGACGGGGCGGTGACGGCGGCGGACATCGAGCCTTCGCACGACGTCGAGATCGTCAACCCCGACCACGTGGTGGCGCACCTCGCCTCGGGCGGCAAGCTGGAGATGCAGATCAAGGTCGAGTCGGGCCGCGGCTATGTGCCGGGCAACATGCGCTACCTGCCCGAGGAGACCAAAGGCATCGGACGCGTCATCCTCGACGCCTCGTTCAGCCCGGTGCGCCGAGTGTCCTACGCGGTCGAGTCGGCACGCGTTGAGCAGCGCACCGACCTCGACAAGCTGATCATGGACATCGAGACCAACGGCGCCATCGAGCCGGAAGAGGCGATCCGCTACGCGGCGCGCGTCCTGGTCGACCAGCTGTCGGTGTTCGCGCAGCTCGAGGGCACCGCGATGCCGGCGGAGCAGCCGAAGTCGCCGGCGGTCGACCCGATCCTGCTGCGGCCGGTCGACGACCTGGAGCTGACCGTGCGCTCCGCCAACTGCCTCAAGGCCGAGAACATCTACTACATCGGCGACCTCATCCAGCGCACCGAGACCGAGCTCCTCAAGACGCCCAACCTCGGCCGCAAGTCGCTGAACGAGATCAAGGAAGTGCTCGCTTCGCGCGGCCTCACGCTCGGCATGAAGCTGGAGAACTGGCCGCCGGCGGGGCTCGAGCACAGGTCCTAGAGGAAAAAGCGAAAAATGCGTCACGGCCACGGACTTCGAAAGCTCAATCGCACCAGCAGCCACCGGCTCGCGATGCTGCGCAATATGACGGTATCGCTGCTGCGCCACGAGGAGATCACGACCACCCTGCCCAAGGCCAAGGAGCTGCGGCGCGTGGTCGAGCCGATCATCACGCTGGGCAAGAAGCCCAGCCTCGCCAACCGGCGCCTGGCGTTCGATCGCCTGCGCGACCGCGGCATGGTGGAGAAGCTGTTCGAGAATCTCGGGCCGCGCTACGCCAAGCGCAACGGCGGCTACCTGCGCATCCTCAAGACCGGCTTCCGCAAAGGCGACAATGCGCCGCTCGCGCTCGTCAGCCTGATGGACCGAACCGAAGAGACCGCGCAGGCGCAGGCCGGCGACGACAAGAAAGCGGAAAAGAAGCCCGCCAAGAAGAAAGAAGCCAAAGCCGCCGCCTGATTTAGAATCCGGCGCAGAGGAGTCCCCATGCGCCACAGCCTGCAATTCCTGGCCGCGGCGGCGTTCGCGGCGTTTTCGGCCGCCGCCGTCGCGCAGTATCCAGACCGGCCGATCCGTCTCATCGTGCCTTTCCCTCCGGGCGGCGCGGCCGAGCTCGGTGCGCGCATCTTCACGCAGCCGCTCGCCCAGGCCCTCGGCCAGCCGATCGTCATCGAAACCAAGCCCGGCGGCGACGGCGTGATCGCGGCCGATGCGGTGATGAAGGCGGCACCCGACGGCTACACGCTCTTCTACGCGACCAACACGGCGTTCAACTGGGTGCTCGCCACGCGCAAGGACCCGCCGTACAACCCGGTCACGGATTTCACCCCGGTTTCTTTCGTGGGGTACTTCGGGTTTTTCCTGTTCAGCCATCCGAGCGTGCCCGCAACGTCGGTGGCCGAGCTCATCGCGTACGCGCGCGCCAATCCCGGCAAGCTCAACTACGGCTCGGGCAACAGCACGAGCCAGCTGTTCGGCGCCCAGCTCAGGGCGATCGAGAACATCGACATCGTGCACGTCCCCTATAAAGGCGACGGGCCCCTGACGATCGATCTGCTTGGCGGGCGCGTGCACATGGCGTTCGCGACGCCGGGCAGCGCCGCGCCGCAGGTGAAGGAAGGCAAGCTTCGCGCGCTGGCGGCGATGTTTCCGAGCCGCAGCCCGCTGCTGCCCGAGGTGCCTACCGCGGCCGAAGCCGGGCTGGGCAAGATGTCGCTCACGCCGTGGGGCGGTGTGTTCGGTCCGAAGAATATGCCGAAGGAGGTGGTCGATCGGCTGGCGCGCGACCTCGCGGTCGCCCTCAAGCGCCCGGACGTGCGCGAGGCGTTCGGCAAGCTCGCGTTCGAGCCGAAAAGCTCCACGCCCGAGGAGCTGACCGCGATCCTCAAGCACCAGATCGAGGTCTGGGGCAGCATCGCCCGCGAAGTCGGCATCAAGCAGGAATAGGCTTCATAGCAGCACGATCGCCCGGTAGTCGTTGACGTTGGTGCGGGTTGGGCCGGTCACCACCAGGTCGCCGAGGGCGGCGAAGAAACCGTAGCTGTCGTTCTTCGCGAGCAGCGCCTTGGCATCCCGTCCTTTCGTCATGCTGTCCGGGGTCAGGATCGCGCCGGCGTTGTCCTCGGAGCCGTCGATGCCGTCGGTATCGGCGGCGATCGCCCAGATTGCGTTCGTCTCAATTCCCAAAGAGAGCAGGAACTCGGAGCAGCGTCCGCCGCGGCCGCCTTCGCCACGGAGGGTGACGGTGCATTCGCCGCCCGAGATCAGGGCCACGGGTGGTTTCCATGGTTTCTGGTAACTGCGCATTTCCTTGACGAGAGCGGCCATGACCTTGGCAACCTCCGCCGCCTCGCCCGTGATCGTGTCGCCCAGGATCACCGGGGTGATGCCCGCTTTGCGGAATACTTCTGCGGCTGCCTCGAGCGCGCGATGCGCCGTCGCGATGACGAGATTCTGGACCTTTGCGAACACCGGGTCACCGGGCTTGGGCGTCTCGTCTGCGCCGCGCTCCAGGCGCGACTTGACGCTCGGCGGCGGTGTGACGTGGTGCCGCTTCAAAATTTCAAGCGCATCTGAGTAGGTGGTCGGATCGGGCGCGCAGGGACCCGAGGCGATGTGCGTGGGGTCGTCGCCCGTGACGTCGGAGATGATGAGCGCCAGCACCGGCGCGCGGCAGGCCGCCGCCAGCCGCCCGCCGTGGATGGCGGACAGGTGCTTGCGCACCGTATTGATTTCCTGGATCGCGGCGCCGCTCCTGAGGAGCTGCTGCGTGACGATTTTGAGGTCGCCCATCGAGACACCTTCGGCCGGCAGCGAGAGCAGGCTCGAGCCCCCGCCGGAGAGCAGGGCGAGCAGCAGGTCGTCTTCCCCTAACTGCATGACCTGACGAAGGATCTCGCGCGCTGCCGCCTCGCCGGCTTCATCGGGCACGGGGTGGCCGGCCTCGATGACGCGGATCTGCTTGGTAGGCAGGCCATGCCCATAGCGGGTGATGGCGATGCCTTCGACTCCAGAAGGAAAATGCCTTTCAGCAGCGAGGGCCATCGAGGCGGCGGCCTTGCCGGCGGCGGCGACGAATGTGCGGCCGCGAGGCGGCTGCGGCAGATGGGGGCCGAGAATCTTCAACGGATCGGCCGCGGCGACTGCCGCCCGAAAGCTCTCCTCGAGCAGCGCACGCACTAGGTTGTAGCCCGCAACATCCAGGTTGTAACCCGCAACATCAGCCGGGCGCGAAGGTTTCCTTGGCTGCGTCGGCGCCCAGGCCGTAGAACTTCGGATACGCCTCGCGGAACGCGAGCTGGATTTCCGGCACGGGCACGTCGGCGTAGGAGCCGCGGCTGCGCAGGTACTCCATATGGCGGCGGTTGTCCTCGTCGAACGGATGAAAGATCGAGTCGTCGCGGCCGTCGAACTCGAGCGGCTTGACGCGGAACTTGCTGCACAGGGCGAGGTTGAACGCCGGCGTCGCCTTGACCCAGCGGCCGTCCAGATGGAGCTCCGTGTAGCCGTGGAACACGAACAGATCGCTGCCCATCGTCTCGGTGAGGCGCGGGCTGGTGAGGTGGTTCTTCACGTCGGCAAAGCCCACGCGCGCCGCGATTCCGGCCGCTCGCGCGCCGGCCGCGAGCAGGGACGCCTTGCCGATGCAGAAACCTTCGCCGGCGGAGAGCACGGCGGAGGCCATGAAGACCGCGTCGCTGCGGAAATCGAGGAACGGGTTGTAGCGGATAGCGTCGCGCACCGCGTAGTAAAGCGAGACGGCGCGCTCGCGCTCCGATCTGCCTTTGGCGTTTCTGTGTGAAAAATCGACTACGGCCGGGTGGGCGCTGTCGATGTAGCGTCCCGGATCGAGGTATTGCGTCACTTGTCGAGCTTCATCAGCTTGCGCGCGCCCTGAAACAGCGCGCTCGAGCGGTTGATGAGGCCGTCGACGACGGAAAAATGGTTCTTGCCGGGCATCGGGAGGTCGCCAGCGAAGGCTGCGCGCCAGCGCTCGCCGAGCAGCGCGTTCTGGCGCTGGAACTCGCTCGATTCATCGCCGCCCACGCAGGTCATGACCGGCGCTCGCGTGGCGGCCGGCATGAAGGCCGGCGAAAGCCGCAACGCCGAGGCTTCGTCCAGACGCAGGTCCGGCTGCAGAAAATCGACATGCGGCAGCGGCCGCAGGTCGTAGAGCCCGCTGATCGCGAGCCCTCCTTTCCAAAGGTCCTTCGGCAGCCGTGCGTCGAACACCGGATACAGCGCGGCCATCAGCATCGCCACAAGGTGGCCGCCGGCCGAGTGGCCGCAGACATACAGCCGGTCCTGGTCCATGCCGTAGTCCTCGGCGTGCAGCCACAGCCAGCGGCTCGCGCGCAGCATCTGGCGCACGATCTCGTCGATCGTCACCTGAGGGCAGAGGTCGTAGTTCACCACCGCGAGCGACACCCCGGCGTCGACCCATGCCGGCGCGAGGAATGAAAAGTCCTTCTTGTCGAGCGCGCGCCAGTAGCCGCCGTGGATGAACATCATGCAGCTGCCGTCGCCCTTGCGCGCGGGAAACAGATCGATCGTCTCGCCCGGCATGTCGCCGTAGCGCCGCTCGAGGTAGCAGGTCATGGTGCTGCGCGCTCGCTGTGAGGCCTCGCCCCAGCGGGTGAAGTACTGCGGATGATCCGGCACCAACTGGCGGTTGTTGTACTCGCGGCTGAGGAATCCCTTATCCACGTCTTTCTCTCCACAGCCCCATGGCTTCCTGGGGCGGCCGATCGGAGAACGAGAACAGGACGGTTTCGCTCTTCGCCTCCAGCCGCAGCGGCGTCCACGACGGAACGACGAAGGTATCGCGCGGCTCGAACTCGAATACTTCGGCTCCGATCACGACCCGGCCCTCGCCCTCGACTACCGAATACACGCTGCCGTCGGTCGAGCGATAGGGCTGGCTGCGGAAAGCCTTCGGCAGCAGCTGGATGAACGTCGCCATCGTCGGCATGGCATGGCCGCCGGTGAGAGGGTTGATGAACTGCATCTTCCAGCCATGGCAGGCATCCGGATCCTGGTTCTTCGACAGCATCTCCAGCGATTCGCGGCTGCGCGCATACGGATAGTTGAAGATTGGCGAAGTCTTGCCGAACGGCGGCTTGGTCTCGAGTGGCGCGAGGCCGTTGCCGAAGCGCGCGGTCGCTGCGCCTTCGCTGCGCGCGACCGGCTGGATCTCTTCCGGGAACACCTCATGGAACTGGGCGGAAAACAGCGCGACGATGCGGATGTCCAGGCCGTCCATCCAGACCACCGGCTCGTTGCCGGGATTGCCGTGGTCGTGAAAGGTCCACGACGGCGTGATGATGAAGTCGCCCGGGCGCATCACGGTGCGCTCGCCGTCGACCGCGGTGTAGGCGCCCGAGCCCTCGACGATGAAGCGCAGCGCCGACTGCGAATGACGGTGGCTGGGCGCGATCTCGCCCGGGAGGATCAGCTGCAGCCCGGCGTACAGACTCTGCGTGATGCACGATTCGCCCCGCATGCCCGGGTTCTCCAGGATCAGCACGCGCCGGATCGCCTCCTTGGCGGTAATCAGCTTGCCCGCTTCCATGAGATAGGGGCGCGCGTCGCGGTACCTCCAGAGGGCCGGCTTGCACGGGGTCGCCGGCTCGTTCGGGATGAGGTTATGCAGCACTTCCCACAGCGGCGCGAGATTGCTCTTGTCCATGCGGCGGTAGAGCTCCTGCCGCACTGCGCCGATAGAAGGCTGGGGGACGCTGGCCATGGATTTTCCTGAAAGGGTGGGATTCTACGTGCGCCCGGCGGGCTTGAGCCAGACGACCGGCTTGCCCAGGGTGGCGCCAAGGGCCTTGCCTTCCGGGTCGGCGAGCGCTGCTTCGCGCGCCTTGCGGATCGCCTTGGCCTGCTCGCCGGCGTCGCCGGTGGGGGGGTTGTCGACCAGCGCGTCGGCGATGGCGAGGAAGTTTGCCTTGCCGCGACGGTGGGTCTCGCCGTAGCCCTTCACCAGATTGGCGCAGGCCGCGATTTCGAGCGCCAGCGCGGTGTGGCGCCGCGCGGCTTCGGCCACCTGGGCGAGCCAGCGCTCGATGAGCCGCTGCTCCTCGCCGTAGCGGTAGCTTCTTGGTCGCCAGGGCTTGAGCCAGGCGAGCGAGCGCACCAGCAGATAGCCGAGGATCCCGGAAGTCCTGACGTGCATGCCGACGTTGTAGGCGTCGAGCTTGCCACGGCGCTCCGCCCAGGAGACCAGCCGCTCTCCAAGAAAGCTCGGAAGAATCGAGGAGAACTCCTCGATGCCGGGCTTCAGGTAGTCGATCACCACCACCGGCTCGCCTTTCTTCGCCCCGACCTCGCGCCGCACCCGTTCGAAGCGGCTCGCGCGCGTCTTCAGGTCGGCGACGCGGATGATGTCCTCGTAGGCCATCCATAGCGCGAGGTGGCGGGCGACTTCCGCGGCGAGCTTTCGATCACCGCCGACGAACGGTTTCATGCGCTCTTCATAGAGTGCGGCGTACCGCGCGCCCTGGTAATCCTGCAGGCGCTCCTTGCCGATGCGAAGAACTTCTTCCAATTCCGTGGCCTGCTTCGGCGGTGCCGGCTTCTCGGGCGCAGGCCGCTCGCCGGCGGCGATGTCGAAGCCCGCGGCGAAACCGCGCAGGCTTGCTTCGGCGCCGCGGCCGCCTTTGCGGATCGCTGCTTCGCATGCAGCGCGCTCCAGAGGCAGCACGCCGCTGCCCGCCATCGCGCCGAACAGCACCGCGTTGATCACCGTGCCGCTTTCCTGCGCGAGCTTGCGCATGTCGAACATCACGGTCTTCCTTGCCAGCTGGCGGCCCGCCTCCAGCACCCGCTCGCTCTCGAAGCGGCCGTCGGCCATCTGCATCTTCTCGACCGTCGCATAGATGCGATGGGTCGACGCGATCAGGGTCGTGCGCTCCGGGCTGACATAGCCGTTCTGCATCGCGCGCCCGGCCTCGACGAGCTCGGAGGCGACCATCACATCCACGTTTCCCGGGCTCGGTGTAAGCGAGAGGACCGGTTCCTTGCCGCCCAGAGCGCTTTTCTGCGCCGGGTAGATTTCGAGGTAATAGGTGGTGGCGCCGGTGCGCTGCGCCACGCCGGGGATCGAGGTCGCCTGCGCCGGATACCCTGATTGCGTGGCGGCTTCCATCAGCCAGTCGGCCATCACGCCGCCGCCTTCGCCGCCGAGCGCCGCAATCAGGAGGGTGATCGGACGCTCGGGCAGGGTCATACGAAAAGCCCTCTCACCCGGGACACGACCTTGTCCCAGGCGTTGGGGTTCTGGATCACTTCGGCGCGGTAGAAGGAAGGGCACAGGATCGCGGCGTGGGCGTTCTCGCCGCACAGCCCGCAGCCCACGCAGCCGTCGATCACCGTGGCCACCGGGTCGCGCCGCAAGGGATCGGGGTTGTCCTTGATAGTGAGCGTTGGGCAGCCCGAGAGCCGGATGCAGGAGTGGTCCCCGGTGCAGGTGTCTTCGTCCACCCCGTACTTCACCCGCACGGTCCGCTTTCCTTCCGAAAGGTTCTTCGCCACGACCGGCCGCAATTTTCGCTGCCGCTCCAGCTGGCACTCGCCTTCCGCGATGATCACCTTCAGGCCGTTGAAATCCGAGGTGAAGGCCTCGGTCAGCGTCGACCGCATCTGCTCCACCTCGTAGGTGTGCAC
>DASQGB010000392.1:0-6839 GCA_035632815.1 Burkholderiales bacterium
CCGAAATCGCGCCGTCCCAGGCGCGACGCGGAGCGAACGTGAATCAAATTGCCTTTTTCGTCCCGGTGCAGTTCCAGGTCGTCTACAAAACCCAATAGGCGCGAGCGGAATTCCGCGTACAGGTAGTTGCCCTGCTCCTTGATGATGGTGGCGCCGGGCATCGATTCCACCAGCGTTCTTAATTTTGGAATACTGATGGTGGAAGCAAGAGGCGGGATGTAGTGCTCACTATCGGCAGGATCGGCCTGCGAGGAGACGCAGTTCGGCGAGCGCTTGCACGGAGCGAACCGCCCATTGGTCACGCCGAGGTTGGTCGGGCGCTGCCAGGAGAACATGCCAGATGCTACCATCCGCCGACGGGAGAAAAGCCATGCAAATCAACGCGCAGCAACTGGCAGAATTGCTCATGGGAATCGCGCGCGCGCAGACCGCGATCATCCAGGGACTCGAGAACGAGATCCAGGGAGTGCGCAGCGGCCGCATCATCCCGGCGCTGCAGAACGTCGCGCACCTGCGCGACCATCCGGAGCCGACGCTGACCGACCTCCCGGTGCGAGTGCTGCTCACCACGCTCGCGGGGCGCGTCGGGCCCGACGCCGCTGCGATCGCGAAGGACCTGGAAAGGCTTTGCCCCTAGAAACTCGGCTTGCGCTTTTCGCGGAGCGAGGCGAGCCCTTCCTTCGCCTCGGGGCCGGTGAAGCCGAGCACTTCCAGCGCGAGCGAAGCATCGAACGCCGGCCCCGCCATGCGCAGCCAGTTGTTGAGCGAGTACTTGGTCCAGTGCAGGGCGCTCTGCGCGCCGGAAGCGAGCTTGCGCGCCACTTCCAGCGCCTTCTGCTGCAGCTCGGCCTCCTCGCAGCACAGCGACACCAGGCCGAGCCGCTCGGCCTCCTCGCCGCTGATCTGCTCGCACAGCAGGAGGTAGTACTTCGCCTTCGCCATGCCGCACAGCAAGGGCCAGATGATGGCGGCATGGTCGCCCGCGGCGACGCCAAGGCGGGTGTGGCCGTCGATCAGGCGTGCGTTCTTCGCCGCGATCGAGATGTCCGCGAGCAGGCCGGCGACCAGGCCAGCGCCGACCGCCGGCCCGTGCATCGCCGAGACCACCATCTTCGAGCAGTTGATCAGGTTGTAGACCAGGTCCTTGGCCTCGCGCCAGACGCGGACGCGCACGGCAAAGTCGCGGGTCATCTCCTCCACCATCGCCAGGTCGCCGCCGGCGGAGAAGCCCTTGCCGGCGCCGCGCAGGATCGCGACGCGCGTTTGCGGATCGCGGTCGATGTCGAGCCAGATGCCGGCGAGCTCGGCGTGCATGCGCGCGGTGGTGATGGAGAGCTTGCCGCCCTCCTCGCCCATCACGATCTCGAGGATGCCGGGCTCGAGTCGGCGAATTTTCAGGTCCTGGTAGGCGGAGTAGTCCATCCAGGCATTCTACAATCGGGCTTATGACCGTTACCTACGACGACGTCGCGGCCGCGCACGAGCGCATCAAGGCGCACGCACGGCGCACGCCCGTGCTCACCTCCAGCACCGTGGATGCGCTCAGCGGCGCGCGCGTGTTCTTCAAGTGCGAAAACTTCCAGCGCATGGGCGCCTTCAAGTTCCGCGGAGCGTATAACGCATTGTCCCAGCTGGATGCAGCACAGAAGCGGCAGGGCGTGATCGCGTTCTCCTCGGGCAACCACGCGCAGGCGGTCGCGCTCGCCGGCAAGCTGCTCGGCGTGAAGACCCTGATCGTGATGCCCGCGGACGCCCCGCGGGTCAAGCTCGAGGCGACGCGCGGCTACGGCGCCGAGGTCGTGCAGTACGCGAAGGGCGAGGACCGCGAGCAGGTCACCTCGAAGCTCGCCCGGGACCGCAACATGGCCATCATTCCGCCCTTCGACCATCCGCACATCATCGCCGGCCAGGGGACCGCGGCGAAGGAGCTGATCGAGGACGCGGGGGCGCTCGACATCCTGCTGGTACCCTGCGGCGGCGGCGGGCTGCTGTCGGGCAGCGCCATCGCCGCGAAGCACCTCGCGCCCGAGTGCCGCCCGATCGGCGTCGAGCCCGCGGGCGGCGACGACGCCACGCAGTCTTTCCGCAGCGGGTCGCTGAAGGTCATCAAGATCGCCAACACCGTCGCCGACGGCGCCCGCACCACCTCGCTCGGCAAGCTCACCTTTCCGCTGGTGATGCGCTACGTCAGCGACATGCTCACCGTCACCGACGAGGAGCTGCTGCGCGGCATGTTCTTCCTGTGGGAGCGGATGAAAATCGTGGTCGAGCCCACGGGCGCGCTCGCCGCTTGCGCGGTGCTGGAGAAGAAGATCGACCTCAAGAACCGCAAAGTCGGGGTGATCCTGTCAGGCGGAAACGTCGACCTTCGCTGGGCGGCCGCGCAGCTGGACAAACGCGAGCAATAGGGCCCCGAAGAGGGTCGCGCCGAGCTGCAGCTCGATGCGCGGCACGATGCTCGCCACGCAGCAGGCCGCCAGCGCGAGGCGCAGCGGCCAGGGGATGTTGCGCAGGCCGAGCAGGCCATGCAGTGCGAATGACGCGAAAACCGTGCACGCCGTGCCGAAGAAGCACGCGAGCAGGATGTCGACCAGGCTGCCCTCGAGGGTAAGCCCGGGATTGAACAGGAAGAAGAACGGCACCACGAAGCCGCCGATGGCGAGCTTGACCGCGTAGGGGCCCAGCGCCGTCGGGTTGACGCCGGCAATCGCCCCGGCCGCGAAGTTGGCCACCGCGACCGGCGGCGTGATCGCCGAGAGGCAGGCGTAGAACAGCATGAACAGATGCACCTGGAGCTCCGGCAGGTTGTACTGCTGGCGCAACACCGGCGCCAGCAGCGCCGCACCCATGATGTACACCGCCGGGGTGGGCATGCCCATGCCGAGCAGGATGAGGAAGGCTCCGGTGAGGAGCAGCGCCGGCACCATCATTCCGCCGGACAGAGTGTTGATGAGCAGCGTGAACTTGCCGGCGAGCGCGGCTATCTCGATCGCGCCGATCACCGCCCCTGCGGCCGCCACCGCGCCGACCAGCGGCACCACCTGCGTGATGGTCTGGGTGCAGCATTCGACGAAGCGCCGCGGCCCGATGGCGCTGGGGCGGTGGAACCAGCTCAGCACGATCACCGCGGCGGTCGAGCCTGCCGCGACATAGACCGGGGTGTAGCCGTCGAGCAGCAGCCACATCATCGCGCCGATCGGCAACAGGTGGCGCCAGCCGCGCTGAATCGCGGTGACGAGCGGCACGATCTGGTCCTCGGGCAGAGGCGGCTCGCGATTACGCACCGCGTCGTTGTGCACCAGGATGTAGATCGCGACGTAATAGAGGATCGATGGCAGCCACGACGCGTTGACGATGGTGGCGTAGGAGATGTTGGTGATGTCGGCCATGATGAACGCCACGGCGCCCATGACCGGCGGCAGCATCGCCCCGCCGCTCGATGAGGTGGCCTCGATGGCGGCCGCACGCACCGGCGACACGCCCTGCTTCACCATGATCGGGATGGTGAGCGGCCCGGTAGTGGCGACATCCGCAGTGGGGCTCCCCGACACGGAACCGTACAAACCGCTCGCGGTGACGCAGGCCTTGGCCGCGCCGCCGCGCATGCGACCGGTGATCGCACTCGCGAGATCGAAGAACAGCTGTCCGCCGCCCGCCTTGTTGTAGAAGTTGCCGAACAGCACGAACAGGAAGGCGTAGGTCGCCGCCACCTCGAGCGGCGCCCCGAAGATGCCGTTCTCCTGGATCGTCATCATCTCGATGAAATAAAC
This sequence comes from Burkholderiales bacterium, assembly GCA_035632815.1. Taxonomy (GTDB): domain Bacteria; phylum Pseudomonadota; class Gammaproteobacteria; order Burkholderiales; family SG8-39; genus SCGC-AG-212-J23. The sequence continues at coordinate 3,771 of DASQGB010000392.1, forward strand.
GAGACTGAAGTTGTCGTGGCGCAGCGGCCCCGGAATCCAGCGGCCGAACACGGTGAAGGCGAGCAGCACCACCAGCAGCGACGTGAGGCCCCAGCTGGTGCTGCGGCGGCACAGCTCGACCACCAGCGCGACCAGCGCCAGGCCGACGACCAGGTCCCAGGTCGTGGGCTGCGTGAAGCCGCGGCTCCAATGCAGGAACCTGTCGTTCAGGACGATGTAGTAGAGCGCGACTGCGAGCGACGCGGCGGCGAGCGCCACGTCGAGCCAGTTGAGGCGCCTGCGCCAGGGGCTCGCGGTGGTGGTCAGGAACGCGATCGGGAAGGTGATCGCGATGAAGATCGAGATGTCGAGGTGGAAGTAGGCGGTAAATCGCCGCGCCCACGTTCCGAAGGCGACCAGGAAATGGTACAGACCTTCAAACTGCTTGACGTGGTCCGCAAGCTGCAGCGCCCAGGTGCCGCTGATCGTGGCGAGCGCCCCGATCCACAGTACATACAGCGCGGCAGCGACCGAACCTGCCTGAATCAGGACGTCCCAGGCACCCGCCGGCCGGTGCCGCGCGCCCTCCCTTAAGAACCGCAGCAAGGGCCTACTTCACCAGCCCTTTTTCCTTGTAGTAACGCAGCGCCCCGGGGTGATAGGGAAGGTTCGCCGGGTTCGTCGGCATTTTGGCGGTAGTGAAGGAGGTCTTCAGCGAGCCGCCGATCGACTGCACGCGCCCCTCGTTCTCGGCGATCGCTCTTACGTACTTGTAGACCGCCTCGTCCGGGACATGGCTGCCTGCGAGGAGCGATACCCACATGCGCACCGTCGGGTAGTCCTTCTCCATGAAGGGATAGGTCCCCTTCGGCACCATGTCGGCCTTGAAGTTGAAAGTGTCGGCGGCCTTCTGGATCCTGGCCGGGTCGCCGTCGATCCATTGCAATGCGCGCTTGCCGGCGATGTCCTTCACCAGCGCATCGCCGAGGTTGCGCGCGTTCATGAAGACGTCGGCCTTGCCGTCGGTGATGGCGTCGAGGCCGATCTGGCTGTTGCCGAGCACGTAGCTGCCGCCCCACTTCTCGATGTCGGCGATGGCGAAGCCATGCGCCTTCATCACCTCGTAGGGACCGCCGATGGTGGTCTGCGGATTGTCGGGGCGGTTGATGGCGAGGCGCATCTTCGGCTTCTTCGCCGCAATGTCGGCCCAGGACCGGATGCCGTTCGCCTCGGCCCACTCCTTGGTCATGATGAAGTGCATGAACTGGTTGTCGTAGAGCATCATCACGTAGCTGAACTTGCCCTTGAGCGGCGCCTTGTACGGCTCGGCGCCCTCGTTGGCGAGGCGAATCTCGGTGCCAGTGGCGGTGGCGGTGAAGTCGGCCTGACGCTCGGCAATCGCGAGCACGCCGCCGCCGGGAGAGTTTGGCTTGAACGACACTGCCGAGCCGGGATAGGCGTCCCGCACCACGGCATTGAGCCCCTCGACCATGGTGCGCGGATAGCCGCTCGGCGTAGCGCCGGTCACCGTCACGCTGACCGGGTTCTTGTCGTTGAAGTCGGCAAGCGCCGGCGCGGCGAAGGCGAGCAGCGCGATCAAGGGGGCAACGCGCTTCACTTTTTTCTCCTGATCGGCTTCTTCTTTTTTGTCGCCTTCTTCTTTTTTGTCGCTTTCTTCTTTTTCGCTTCCGACTTCACTTTCGGCTTCGAGTCGGGCTTCGGAAACTGGAATAGAGCGTTCTTGAACAGCTGGATCACGCCCATCACCGCGGCCGCCTGCGTGGGATACAGCGCCTCGGTGCGCGCGATGAGCTCGTTCGCGTTATCCGGGTTGTATAGCTCCGCCAAATACTTGCCGCTCGCCTGATCCAACAGGAACTCGACGCGAAACTGGGCCACGGGTCTCCTCCTTGGTCGGGGGATAATAGCCGCCGCCATGCGCGCAGTCGAGATCAGCCAGCCCGGCGGGCCCGAGGTGCTGAAGGTGACCGATCGCCCCAAGCCGGCTCCCAAACCGAACGAGATCCTGGTCAAGGTCGCCGCAGCGGGCGTGAACCGCCCTGACGTGCTGCAGCGCATGGGGAAATACAAGGTGCCGCCCGACGCTTCCGATCTTCCCGGGCTCGAGGTCGCGGGCGAAGTCGTCGACATCGGAGCCGCAGTGAAGATGTGGAAGGTCGGCGACAAGGTCTGCGCGCTGGTGCACGGCGGCGGCTATGCCGAGTACTGCGTTGCCCCCGAGGTGCAGGCGCTCCCGGTGCCCAGGGGCCTGTCGATGGTGGAAGCCGCATCGCTGCCTGAAACCTTCTTCACCGTCTGGAGCAACGTCTACGATCGGGCGAGACTCGCCCCGGGCGAGTCGCTGCTGGTTCAGGGCGGCAGCTCGGGCATCGGCGTCACCGCGATCCAGATGGCCGCGGCCACCGGCAACCGCGTCTTCGCCACCGCCGGCTCGGACGAGAAATGCGCCGCCTGCCTGCGCCTGGGCGCCGAGAAGGCCTTCAACTACCGCAGCCAGGACTTCGCCGAGGAAGTGCGCGCCGCCACCGGCGGCAAGGGCGTCAACGTGATCCTCGACATGGTCGGCGGCGATTACGTGCCGCGCGAGCTGAAGCTCCTCGCCGAGGACGGACGCCTCGTGTTCATCGCCTACCTGCGCGGGCCGAAAAGCGAGCTCGACATCGATGCCGTGATGCGCAAGCGCCTCACCCTCACCGGCTCGACGCTGCGCCCGCGCCCGGTCGAATACAAGGGCGCCATCGCGCGCAACCTGCGCGAGAAGATCTGGCCGCTGATCGAAGCCGGCAAGATCAAGCCCGAGATCTACCAGACCTTCGCGCTCGAGCAGGCGCCCGACGCGCACCGGCTGATGGAAAGCTCGCAGCACATCGGCAAGCTCGTCCTTACTCTGTAGCCGCGGTCCCCTTCAGCCACTCGACGAACTCGCCGACCTCGGGCCGGCCGGCGGCCCTGCCCGAGACGATGGCGAAATAGGCGCGCGCCGGATCGGCGATGGTCTTGAACGGCGCCACCAGCTCCTTCGAGGCGAGCAGGTCCTTCACCAGCGGGCTCCTGCCGAGCGCGACGCCG
>DASQGB010000393.1:0-5984 GCA_035632815.1 Burkholderiales bacterium
CTGCCCTTTGCCCTCTCCGCCGAGGATCAGCACGCTCTGCCTGCCCAGCCCACGCAGGGCGGCGATCGTCGCGCCGACATTGGTGCCCTTGGAATCGTCGTACCACTCGACGCCCCTGCGCACGGCGACGCGCTCGAGGCGGTGGGGCAGGCCGCGGAAGCTGCGCAGCCCCGCAGCGAGCTGCGCATGGGAGATGCCGAGCGAGCGCGCCAGCGCGCATGCCGCGAGCGCATTGGCCGCGTTGTGCAAGCCGTGAATCTGCAACTCCTGGCGTTTCAGGATTTCGGTCTTTCCGTGCAACAGGCGCTTTCCGGACAGCCCAAAATCCTGGTCCCGCGTCGGCTCGTCCAGGCCGAAGGTAATGGCGTCGATGCCCGGCTGCGCCATCGCTAGGGAGCGTGGATCGTCCCGGTTCAGCACCTGGAGTTGCGCGCCGAGCAGGATGCGCGCCTTGGCGGCGGCGTAGGCTTCGATGGCCGGATAGCGGTCGAGATGGTCCTCGCTGAGATTGAGCACCGCGGCGGCGCGCGGCGCGAGCGACCAGGTGGTTTCCAGCTGATAGCTCGACAGCTCGAGCACCCACGCCGCAGGCGGCGCGGCGCGCCGGGCGAGGGCGTCAAGGACCGGCGGCGCGATGTTTCCCGCCACCTCCACGTCGACACCCGCCGTGCGCAGCAAGTGACCGGTCAGCGCGGTCACGGTGGTCTTGCCGTTGGTACCGGTGACGGCGAGGACCGCGCTGCGGTTGCGCCACGCGAACAATTCGACGTCGCCGACGACCGGCAGGCCGCGCGCGAGCCCTTGCTGCACTACGCCATCGTCGAGAGCAAGACCCGGACTGATGCAGATCAGGTCAACCTCCTCCAGCAAGGCGCTGGTGAAGGGGCCGGTGCGCAGCTCGCCGGAAAATTCCCTGCCGCGCGGCGGTTGCGCCCGCGTGTCGGCGACGCGCGGAATGCCGCCTTCGCGCTCGACCCAGCGCGCCACCGACAGGCCGGTGTCGCCCAGCCCGAGCACCAGGACCCGCTTCCCGCGAAGGTCCAGGGGACGAGGTCTTTTCAAAAAAGCAAAAGGCGGCTCGCGCATCATCGCAGCTTGAGTGTCGAGAGACCGAACAGCACCAGCATCATGGTGATGATCCAGAAGCGCACTACCACCTGGCTTTCCTTCCACCCCTCGAGCTCGTAGTGATGGTGCAGCGGCGCCATGCGGAAGATGCGCTTGCCGCCGCTCCACTTGAAATACAGCACCTGGATCATCACCGACAGGGTCTCGGCCACGAACACCCCGCCCATGATGAAAAGCACGATCTCCTGGCGCACGATCACCGCCACCGTGCCGAGCGCCGCGCCGAGGGCCAGCGCGCCGACGTCGCCCATGAAGACTTCCGCCGGATAGGCGTTGAACCACAGGAAGCCCAGGCCGGCGCCGGCGAGCGCGCCGCAGATCACCGCCAGCTCGCCCGCGCCCGGGATGTAGGGCAGCCCCAGATACTTGGAGAACACGGCGTGTCCCGCGACGTAGGCGAAGATGCCGAGCGCGCTGCCGACCATCACCGTCGGCATGATGGCCAGGCCGTCGAGCCCGTCGGTGAGATTGACGGCGTTGGAGGTGCCGACGATGACGAAGAAGGTCAGCACCACGAAGCCCACCGTGCCCAGCGGGTAGGCGACATGCTTGAAAAAGGGCACGATGACCTGATTGAGCGACGGCATGCTCTGCGCGAGATAGGCCAGGTAGCCGGCGGCCGCGAGACCGATCATCGCCTGCCAGAAGAACTTCGCCTTCGCCGGCAGGCCTTTGGGATTGCGATGCACCACCTTGCGGTAGTCGTCGATCCACCCCACCGTGCCGAAGGCGAGCGTCACCAGCAGCACCACCCACAACAGGCGGTTCGAAAGATCGCCCCACAGCAGCGTGGTCAGGACGATCGACACCAGGATCAGCGCGCCGCCCATCGTCGGCGTGCCGGCCTTGGTGAGGTGCGAGCGCGGGCCGTCGTCGCGCACCGCCTGCCCGATCTTGTAGGCGGTGAGCTTGCGGATCATGTAAGGCCCGAGGATCAGCGAAACGGCGAGCGCGGTGAGGCAGGCGAGAACTGCACGCAGCGTGATGTAATTGAAGACGTTGAAGACGCGCGCGTCCTTGGCCAGCCACTGGGCGATCTCGAGCAGCATCAGTGAGCTCCGTGGGCGGGGGTGCCAGTCAGCGCGGCGACGATGCGCTCCATCTTCATGAAGCGCGAGCCCTTGACGAGGAAGCTCGAGCCCTGCGCCGCGGCGACCAGGGCGTCCACATTGTCGAAATGCCGGGCGCCGGCGCCGAAGGCAGCCACCGAGTCCCGCGTGGCCTCGCCCAGCGCGAGCAGCGCCGAGATGCCCTTGCTGCGCGCATAAGCGCCGATCTCGCGGTGGAACTGCGACCCCTGCTCGCCCACTTCCCCCATGTCGCCGAGCACGAGCACCGTGGGCGCCGTGCAGGAAGCGAGCACGTCGATCGCGGCGCGCACTGAATCCGGATTGGCGTTGTAGCTGTCGTCGATCACCGTGGCGCCCGCCGGGGTGCGCTTCACCTGCAGGCGCCCGGCATACGGAACGAACGCGGTCAATCCCTGTGCCGCGATCCGCACGCCGATGCCCGCCGCGAAAGCGCAGGCGCAGGCGGCCAGGGCGTTGCGGACATTGTGCAATCCCGGAATCGACAGCGTGGCCTCGGCGTCCCCGTCGGGAGTGCGGATGCGGACCTCGCTCGACAGCTGCCCGAGCCGGTAAGTGCCGGTGACGCTGCCCGCGCCGATGCCGAAATCGATGACTCGGCGGGTCCCCGCGCGGCTGCGGAAAACGGCAACATGGGCGTCATCGGCGTTCACCACCGCGGTGCCGTCGGCCGGCAGCGAGTCGTACACGGTCGCGTTCTCGGCCGCCACCTCGTCGACGGAGCTCATGAACTCGAGGTGCTCGCGCTGCGCATTGTTGACCAGCGCGACGGTGGGAGCGGCGATCCCGGCCAGAACCCCGATCTCGCCCTTGTGGTTCATTCCCAGCTCGATCGCGCACCAGCGGTGGGCCGCGCGCAGGCGCAGCAGCGTGAGCGGGACGCCTATATCGTTGTTGAGGTTTCCCGTCGTCGCGAGCACGGCGTCGTCGCCTGCGTGCCGGCGCAATATGGCAGCGAGCATCTCCTTCACGGTGGTCTTGCCGTTCGAGCCGGTGATCGCGATCAGGCTCGGCGAGAAGCGCTTGCGCCAATGGCGCGCCAGATCGCCCAGTGCGCGCCGGGTATCGTCGACGATGATCACCGGCAGCGGGTAGGGCCCGTGGTAATTGCGATCCACTATCGCCGCCGCGGCGCCGCGGCCGGCCGCTTCGGCAAGGAAGCCATGGCCGTCGAAGCGCTCGCCGCGCAGCGCCACGAACAGCTCGCCGCGCTGCACGCTGCGCGTATCCGACGACACGCCGGCGAAGCGCACGTCGGCACCGCTTGCCCTGCCTTGCAGCGCCGACACGGCCTGGGCAAGGCTCATCATCGCGCCCCCTGCCGCGCGAGCGCGGCCCGCGCCTGCGCCTCGTCGGAGAACGGCAGGCGCTTGCCGGCGATCTCCTGGTAGCTCTCATGGCCTTTGCCTGCGATCAGCACGACGTCGCTGGCCCCGGCCTCGGCAATGATCCTGTCGATGGCGCGCGAGCGATCGGGCTCGATGCCGAAATTCCCTGTCACGCCGCGCCGGATGGCGTCGATGATCGCGAGCGGATCTTCGCTGCGCGGATTGTCGGAGGTGAGCAGTACGCGGTCGGCGAGCCGCGAGGCAACCGCGCCCATCAGCGGGCGCTTGGCCGGATCGCGATCGCCGCCGGCGCCGAACAGCGCGACCAGGCGCCCGTGCCGCGATTGCGCGACGGGCCGCAGCGCCTGCAGCACTTTTTCGAGCGCGTCGGGCGTGTGCGCATAATCGATCACCACCAGCGGCCGGTCGCCGACTTTCTGCATGCGGCCCGGTACCGCCGGCAGGCGCGCCAGCAGCGCGACCGCATCCTGAAACGCAATGCCATAGGCGAGCAGGCAGCCGAGCACGCCGAGGGCATTGGACACATTGAAGCGGCCAAGCTGATTGACGGTGAGCCCGGCGCGGCCCCAGCTCGAATCGATTTCGCCGTCGAGCGCCGCGACGTACTCGCGGACATCGGTCTTGGCGATTGAACCCACACCGTAGCCGATCGTGCGCACGCCGCGCTCGGCAAGGCGTTGCGCGAGCTGCACGCCGAGCGCGTCGTCGAGATTCAGCACCGCAGTAGCGAGTCCCTCCGCGTCGAACAGCCGCGACTTTGCTTCGGCGTAGGCTTGCATGGAGCCGTGGTAGTCGAGATGGTCGTGGGACAGATTGGTGAACAGTGCGCAGGCGAACCGCACGCCGTTGACCCGCCCCTGGTCCAAGCCGTGGGAGGACACTTCCATCGCCACGGCCTGCGCGCCTGCCGAGCGAAACTCGCTCAGCATGCGATGCAGCTCCAGCGCATCGGGCGTGGTATTGACGGCGGCGCAAAGCGCGCCGGGAAAGCCGCTGCCCAAGGTGCCGATGACCGCCGCCTTGGCGCCGCGCGCGGCGAGCGACGCGGCGATCCACTGGCTGCACGAGGTCTTGCCGTTGGTTCCGGTAACGCCGCATACCCAAAGCGCCTGGGACGGGCGGCCGTAGAACTCATGTGCGAGCGGTCCCGAGAGCTGTTTCAGGCCGCGCACCGGAAGATTTGGCAGGTTCCAGTCGGCGCGCCAGGAAAAATCCGCCTCCTCCCACAGCACCGCGGCGGCGCCGCGGCTGATCGCCTCGCCGATATGGGCGCGGCCGTCCGCCGCCGACCCTGGATAGGCGAGGAAGGCGACGCCAGGCTCGCACCGGCGGCTGTCGGAAGAGAGCCGCTCGATCATTGCTCCCTGGGCGGCGAGGTGCCGGAAAAGCTCCACGTCACGTGCTCTCCTTCGCTTCCTCGCCTTCACCGGGCAAGCCGACCGGTTCGAGCGGCGCGTCGTGCGGCACGCCGAGAAGGCGCAGCGCCCCCTGCATGACCTGCGCGAATACCGGCGCGGCCACCGTGCCTCCGTAATAGCTTCCGGCCGAGGGCTCGTCGATCATCACCGCGACGATCAGCCGCGGCGCGGAAGCCGGGGCGAAGCCGACGAAGGAGGCGAGATACTTTTCCGCAGCGTAGCCGCCGTTCTCCTGCTTGTGCGCGGTGCCGGTCTTGCCTGCCACGCGCCAGCCCATGATGCGCGCCCGCGGGCCGGTGCCGCCGGGCTGCACGGCGAGCTCGAGCATGGCGCGCACGGCTCTGGCGGACTCGGCGGACAGCACCTTCTCGCCGCTTGCCGGCCCTTCGGTTTTGACCAGCGTCAGCGGCAGCAATTCCCCGTCGCGCGCGAACACCGTGTAAGCGCGCGCCAGCTGCACCAGGCTCACCGAGATGCCGTGACCGTATGCCAGGGTCGCCTGCTCGATCGGACGCCAGCCGCGGTGCGGGCGCAACTTGCCCGCCGCCGCCCCCGGGAAGCCTAGCTGCGGCGGGGCGCCGAAGCCCACCCGCTTGAAGAGATCCCACATCACCTCGCCCGGCATCGCCAGCGCCAGCTTCGCCGCGCCGACATTGGAGGACTTCTGCAGCACCTGCGCGACGCTGAGCGAAGGCGACGGGTGCACGTCGCGGATTGTGTAGTTGGCGAGCGTGAGCCGCCCCGGGCCGGTCGAGATGGCCGTTGCCGGGGTGACCTTGCCGCTTTCGAGGGCGAGCGCGACGGTGAACGGCTTGAGCGTCGAGCCGGGCTCGAAGAGATCGGTGATGACCCGGTTGCGTACCTGGGCTGCGCTGACGCGCGCGCGATTGTTCGGGTTGTAGGACGGCACGTTGGCGAGCGCAAGGATCTCGCCGCTACGCACGTCGATCGCGACTAGCGCGCCTGCCTTGGCGCGGTGCTGCTCCACCGCGTTCTTCAGC
>DASQGB010000394.1:0-8684 GCA_035632815.1 Burkholderiales bacterium
GTAGTGCGCTTCGAGCATTGCCGGGATATTGGGCAGCATCGCCGACACCACGTCGCCGCGCTTCACGCCGCGCTTCGCGAGCGCCGAGGCGAGGCGGCGCGCGCGCTCGTAGAACTGGGCGTAGGTATACCGCGTCGCGCCGTGGATCGCCGCGACGCGCTCGGGATGGATCTCGGCCGCGCGCGCCAGGAACACGATCGGCGAAAGCGGGCTGAAATTTGCCGGCCCCGGCTTGAGCGCCGCCCACATGCTCTTTCGCACTGCAGCAATCCTTTTGCGGGCCTTTGCCATCGCCGCCTCCGGGACTTACACTGACCCAATCTACCCGAGGAGGAGAACCCCGTGAAGAAGATTGCCCTCGCTGTATCGCTGGCGCTGGCCGCCGGCGGCGTGGCCGCGCAGGAAAAGACCATCAAGATCGCCGGCTTCGGCGCCAAGACCGGCGCCGTGCGCTCGTTCGGCATCAACAGCGAGGCGGCGCTGCTCGCCGCCGCCGACGTAATCAACAAGCAGGGCGGCGTGCGCCTCGCCGACGGCTCCAAGGCGAAGATGGTCGTCGAGTTCTACGACGACCGCTGCACCGCGGAGGAAGGCATCTCGATCATCCGCCGCGTGCATGGCACCGACGCGATCGTCGCCGTCGGGCCGACCTGCTCCAACGTCGCCGAGCCGCTGTTCGGCATCCTGCAGAAGAAGGTCGACGACAAGGGCGATTCCGGGCTGCAGATGCCGGTGTTCACCGACGTGGCGGTCAAGGGCGGCCTCGCGAAAATCTCCGAATGGGCCTTCCGCAACGTGCCCAGCGAAATGACCATGTACTCGTCGCTCTTCTACTGGCTGAAGAGCAAGTATCCGAACGCCCAGTCGGTCTACGGCGGCGTCGAGGAGGATTTCGCCCATTCGCGCGCTTCCTGGTACGCGGTGATGAAGGACCGCGCCGAGGCCAACGGCTACAAGGTGCTCGGCAACTCCAAGTGGCTGCTCAACGACTCCAATTTCGCCACCCAGGTGCGCGAGATGAAGAGCGCGAACGCCGACATCGTGGCCATCGCCGCGCATCCGTTCACGACCTGCGGGGTGCTGAAGGAAATGCAGCGCCAGGGCGTCAAGCCCAAGGTGCTGGTGGGCCTCACCAGCTCCTCGAGCATGGAGACCCTGCAGGGCTGCGCCAAGCAGGCCGAAGGCATGATCATCCCCACCTCGTTCGCCCCGGTGACCAAGGAAGGCAAATTCGCCGCCGAGACCACCGCCAAGTTCAAGGGCGCGGCCGACCTGCACTCGATGGCCGCCTGGGAGAACATGTTCATCCTCAAGCAGGTCATCGAGTCGGAGAAGGTCTCGGGCGCCAAGGGCGAGCTGCAGGCCGACCGGCGCAAGATCCGCGACGGGCTGGCGAAGCTGAAGGAAACCAAGGGCCTGCTCGGCGTCACCAAGCGCACCGACGACCGCGAGGCCGACAAGCCCTACCTCTTCGTGCAGGCGAACAAAGGGGAGTGGAAGGTCCTGCACGACCCCCTGTAGGGGGTGCTCGACTTCCTGCAGGCGGTTTCTGACGGGGTGCTGTTCGGCGCGACCTACGCGCTGATCGGCATCGGCTTCACGCTGGTGTTCGGCGTGATGCACAAGCTCAACCTGTCCTATGCCGCGGCGTCGATCGGCGGCGCGTACTGCGGCCTCCTGGTGCTCAAAGTGGCCGCCGGCGCGCCGGCCTGGCTGGTGTTCTTCGGAGCGTTCCTGGCAGGCGGCGCGATCGGCTGGCTGGTCTACCTGACCTGCTTCCACTTCATTCCGCTCTCCAATCCGCTGGCCACCCTGATGTCGACGGTGGGCATGCTGCTGCTCATCGACGAGATCATCGTGCACGTCACCAATGGCATGCCGCAGAACTATCCCGCCATGTTCGACGACGTGATGCTGCGCGCAGGAGAATTCACGCTGCGCGGCGACCTGCTCCTTGTGTTCGCCATCTGCGTGCTGTGCATGATCGGTCTGCTCGCCCTGCTCTATCGCACCAAGCTCGGCCTGGCGACGCGCGCGGTCTCCCAGCAGCCGGTCGCGGCGCAGCTGTGCGGGATCCGCGTCGCGCGCGTGAACGCGATGACCTTTGTCGTCACCGGCCTGCTGGGGGGCATCGCGGGCGCCATGATCGGCGCCGCCGTCGGCGCGCTGTCGCCGCTCCTCACGGCGCCGCTGACGGTCAAGGGCCTGATCGTCACGGTGATCGGCGGCCTGGGCAGCGTGCCCGGCGCGATCCTGGCCGGATTGCTCGTCGGCGGGTTCGAGAACGTGTTCCAGCTCTACCGCGGCGTCACCGAGCGCGATCTCTACGTCATGCTGCTGCTGTTCGTTTTTCTGGTATTTCGGCCGGGAGGAATTTTCGCTCCGAAGAGCGGGAGGCACTGATGGGTTTGCGTTTTGCCCCCCTGACAAGGGGGGTGGCCCGAAGGGCCGGGGGGTTTCGGTTCCTGTTTGTTTTCCGATCGGGAAAAAAACAAAACCCCCCGCTCGCTGCGCTCGCGACCCCCTTGTCAGGGGGTCAGTAAAGACCGTGGACTTCTACTACGGCCTGGCGCAGATCGTCGGCGTGCATACGCTGCTCGGGCTGTCCGCCTACATCGTGCTGCTCACCGGTCAGGTCAGCCTCGCCCAGGCGGCTTTTTTCGCCATAGGCGCGTACACGGCGGGGATGCTCACGGTGCTGGCCGGCTGGCCTCTCGTCCCGGCGCTTGGCGCCAGCGCGACGCTCGGAGCCGTCACGGCCTGCGCGGTAGGCATTCCGGCGCTGCGCGTCAAGGGCCTGATGCTGGTGGTGGCGACGCTCGCGTTCGGCGAAGGGGTGCGCCTCTTCTTCTTCAACTTCGACTACCAGGTCGCCAAAGGGGAAATCAAGGTGGGACCCCTCGGCGGCGAGGGTTTCCGCCAGATCCGCTACTTCCCCGAGCACGGCTGGACCACCGGCGAGGTGATGCTCTTCATCTGGGCGTTCGTGGCGGCGGTGATGGCGCTCCTGTGGTGGTTCGACCGCTCGCGCTACGGCGCGGTGCTGCGCGCGGTGGGCGAGGACGAGCTCGCCGCGCAGTCGGTGGGCGTCTCCCTTACCGCGGTGAAAGTCAGCGCCATGACGGTCGGCGGCGCCATCGCCGGCATCGGCGGCGGCATCTACGCGCATTACACGACGCACATCGAGCACAGCAATTTCAACGTGCTGCTCGCCACCTTCGCCATCGCCTACCCGATCGTCGGCGGACTGTCGAATGTCTTCGGCACGCTCGCGGCGGTGGTCTTCGTCCAGGTGCTGCTGATCGAGGGCCTGAGGGACCTGGGCGACTGGCGCAATCTGCTGTTCGGCGCGCTGATCGTGCTGGCCATGAACTTGCGCCCCTCCGGTCTCTTTGGGAAACGACGTGCTTGAGCTCAAGGCAGCGGCGCGTCATTTCGGCGGCGTCAGGGCGGTGGACGGTCTCGATCTGAGAATCATGGAGAACGAAATCGTCGGCCTGATCGGCCCGAACGGCTCGGGCAAGAGCACCGCCGTGAATCTGATCACCGGGCTTTTCCCGCTCACCTCGGGGCAGATTTTCTTTGATAACCAGCTTCTTGAAAATCTTCCTACGCATAAGCGGCTGCAACTCGGCATCGCGCGCACCTTCCAGAACATCCGCCTCTTCGGCCAGCTCACGGTCTGGCAGAACCTCTGGGTGGCGCAGAACTCCCCCGCCGACCGCGCGCGGCGCGGCTTTTTTGCGCGCTGGCTGGGCGGCCAGGGCGGCGTGCGCGCCGAAATCGCGCAGCTGCTCGAGTTCGCCGGCCTCGCGCACAAGCAGGACGAGCTGGCGGCGAACCTGGCTTTCGGCGAGCAGCGCCGGCTGGAGCTTGCGCGCGCCCTGGCTGCAAAGCCGCGCTTGCTGCTGCTCGATGAGCCGGCGGCGGGAATGAACAGCGAGGAGATCGGCCAGCTGCGCAGCCGCATCGTCCGGCTGCGCGCCGAGGGCATGACCATCCTGCTCATCGAGCACGTCATGGAGCTGGTCATGGGCGTGACCGACCGCATCGCGGTCCTCAATTTCGGCCGCAAGATCGCCGAGGGCACGCCGGCCGAGATCCAGGCCCATCCCGCGGTGAAGAAAGCGTATCTCGGCGGCTGACGATGCTGAGCGTGCGCGATCTGGTCACCGCCTACGGGAAGATCGAGGCCCTCAGGGGCGTGTCGCTCGAGGTGGCCCAGGGCTCCATCACCTGCCTGCTCGGCCCCAACGGCGCCGGCAAGACCACCCTGATGATGACCATCGCGGGGATCCTCAGGCCGAAGGCGGGAGGAATCTTTCTATCCGGAAAATCCATTCAAGGGATGGCTCCGCACGCCGTCGTTTCCGCGGGGATTGCCCTGGTGCCGGAGAACCGGCTGGTCTTTCCCAGCCTGACGGTGCTGGAGAACCTGCACGCGGGCGCCTACCAGAGGAAAGATGATCCGGCGAAGGACATCGAGCGCATGTTCGAGCGCTTCCCGCGCCTGAAGGAGCGCGCTTCCCAGCTCGCCGGCACGCTCTCGGGCGGCGAGCAGCAGATGCTGGCCGTGGCGCGGGCGCTGATGTCGCGGCCGAAGCTGCTCCTCATGGACGAGCCTTCGCTCGGGCTCGCGCCGCTCATCGTGGAGGAGATCTTCGGCATCATCGGCGAGCTGCACCGCGACGGCGCGACCATCTTCCTGGTCGAGCAGAACGCGCACATGGCGCTGAAGGTAGCGCAGCACTTCTACCTCATGGAACAGGGCCGAGTCACGTACAGCGGCGACCCCGGCTCGCTCGCCGAGGACGAGCTCATCCGGCGCGCCTACCTTGGTTCTTCTCGCTGACTTTTTGCAGAATACCCTCGACGGCATTGCGCTGGGCGCTTCCTATGCCCTGCTCGCGCTGGGCTTCACGCTGATCTTCGGTGTCCTGCGGCGCGCAAACCTTGCCTACGGCCCGGCGATCATGCTCGGGGCGTATGCCGCCACCTGGGTCAGCCTGAATTTTCACTCCGGGTTGCTGTTCCTCCTGCTGATCACCCTGGCGGTCGCAATGCTCGCCGGCGTGTACGTCGAAAGGCTGTGCTTCGCGCCTCACCGGCAAGGCTCGGCAATCGCCGCGATGGTGGCGAGCTTCGCCGTGTGGATGCAGCTCGAGGAGCTGGCGACGCTCCTCATGCCGCGCCACCTGTACGCCTTCCCGCCGCTGTACGAAGGCGGCCCCCTCAGCTTCGGTGCGCTGTCCATCCGGGTCGAGCTCCTCGTCATGCTCGGGGCGGGCGCGGCGATTTGCACGGGCCTCTGGGCGCTCCTCTACCGCACCCGCTTCGGCAACGCGGTGCGCGCAGTCATCGACAACCCGGCGGCGGCCGGACTGTCCGGCATCAATGTCTCGGCCATTTCGCTGCGCGTGTTCGCGCTCGCCTCGGCCATCGGCGGCCTCACCGGCTTCCTCATCGTCTCGAGCCAGGAGCAGGTCACCCCGATGCTGGGCATGTGGTCGACGCTGAAGGGCATGCTCGCCATGATGCTCGGCGGCCTGGGCTCGCTCCCGGGCGCCATCGCCGGCGGCCTCGCGCTCGGCCTCATCGAGGCCCACAGCCAGTGGGTCCTCGGTCCCCAGTTCCGCGATTTCATTTCCTATCTGCTGCTGTTCGTCCTGCTCACCCTGCGCGCGCCATGGATGAATACGCGATCGGCGTACTGACCAACGTCGGCCTGCTCTCGTTCGTCGCGCTGTCGGCTTACCTGCTGCTCATCGCCGGAGAGCTGTCGTTCGGCCAGCAGGCGTTCTTCGGCGTCGGCGCCTATGCCGCCGGCATCGGCACGGCGATGCTCGGCTGGCCGCTGCCCGCCGCGGCGGCCGCGGCGATGGCGCTCGGCGCCCTGGCCGCCTTCCTGGTCGGCGTCCCGACCCTGCGGCTGCGCGGCCTGTATTTCGCCATGGCCACCCTTGCCGCCGCCGAGATGCTGCGCATCCTGCTCGAGCTGTTCCACTGGCGCATCGAGGTAGGCGGAGAAACGGTCGGTCCCGACGGCACCCAGGGCTTCCGCGGCATCCGCTGGATCTTCGAGCGCGGCGTCGAGCCGCTCGATTTCCTCGCCATTGTCTACGCGCTGCTCGCCCTCGCGTTGATTGCATTCATGCTGATGGAACGATCGAGGCTGGGAGCGACCTTGCGCGCCGTGGGCGACGACCCGGAGCTCGCGGGCTGCGTCGGCATCCCGGTGCGCAAGCTGAAACTGGGGGTGGTGGCCGCCTCGGGAGCGCTTGCCGCGCTCGGCGGCGCGCTCTTCGCCCACCACAACACTTACATAGAGCCGCGCAATTTCGACGTGATGCTCGGCGTGCACAGCCTCGCGTATGCGCTCATCGGCGGCCTGGGCACCGCGCTCGGCCCCCTGCTCGGCGTCGCGCTCGATATCGGCCTGCTCGAGGGCACGCGCTTCTTCCAGGGCTACCGCATGATCGTGTTCGGCGGCCTGGTCGCAGCGCTCCTGATCTGGCGGCCGCGCGGCCTGCTCGATGAACGCGTCGTGCACTGGATCAGGAGCCGCATTTGAGGTGGCCTTTGCTTTTTCTCTTGGTCGCCTTGCCCGCCTTTGCCCAGAAAATCGAAGCGGATGTTCAGTGCAAGCCCAGCGGGAAAAACCTTATCTATGACTGCACCATCCGCCTCACCCGCGGCGGCGAGCCGCTGTCCGGCGCGCAGGTCACGGTGGGCGCGGACATGCCCTCGATGCCGATGGCGCACAACACCAGACCCGTAAAGGCGAGGCCCGGCAAAAACCCCGGCGAGTACCACGCCAGGCTCGACCTCGAGATGCAGGGCGAATGGGCGGTGAAGCTCAGGATCGCCGGCCCGGTGCGCGACCAGATCATCAAGAAGCTCGACTTCGACTAGATGGCCGACCTCGCCGGCGTCATCCACCCGGGCGACGGGATACTCTGGGGGCAGGCCTGCGCCGAGCCGCAGACGCTGGTCGAAGCCCTGGTGTCGCAGCGCGCAAGCTGCACCGGGGCGCGGGTGTTCATGGGCGTGCACTACACCGGCATCGTCAAGCCCGAGCACGCCGACCATCTGCGCCTTGCGTCATATTGCGGCACCGGCGCCAATCGCGCGCTGGCGGATGCCGGGGTGCTGGAGATCCTGCCCGCGCCCTACTCTCAGTTCGGAATTTTAATTGCCCAAAAGGCCATTCCTTGTGATGTGGTGATGGTGCAAGTCAGTCCTCCCAACGCGCGCGGCGAGTACAGCCTGGGTCTTGGCGTCGAGTACCTCGCCCCGGCGCTGAAGGCCGCGCGCGCGGTGATCGCGGAGGTGAACGACCAGGTGCCCTGGACGCACACCGAGCCGCTGCTGCGCAAGAGCGACTTCGCCCTGGTCGTGGAAAGCTCGCGGCCCCCCGTGGTTCTGACTTTTCCCGAGCCAAAGGAAAGGGAGCTGCGCATGGCGCAATACGCCGCGCAGTTCATCCCCGAAGGCGCGGTGCTCGAGTGCGGCATCGGCACGGCTCCGAACGCCGTCCTCGCGGCGCTGCGCGGGCGTCGCAAGCTAAGCGTGCACACAGGCGTTGTGTGCGACGGCGTGGTCGATCTCGATCCGCGCAAATGCTCCGGCGGCGCGCTCATCGGCTCGCAGCGCCTGTTCGACTGGGCGCGCGAGAACTCGGCGCTGCGGCTGCGCTCCTCCGATTACACGCACGGCGCCGCGACGCTCGCGCAGATCGAGCGCTTCGTGGCGATCAACTCGGCGGTGGAGGTCGACCTCACCGGCCAGGTGAACGGCGAGGTCGGCGGCGGCAGCTACGTCGGCGCCGTCGGCGGCGCGCTGGATTTCATACGCGCCGCCAACCAGTCCGCCGGCGGCGTGTCGATCATCGCCCTCCCCGCGTCGCGGGTCGTCGAAAGGCTCTCGGGCCCGGTGTCGGTGCCGCGCAGCGAAGCCGGCGTCTTCGTCACCGAGAAAGGCGCCGCCGATCTGCGCGGCTGCACGCTGCGTGAGCGCGAGCGGCGCATGGCGGCTATCGCAGCGCTGTAACGCCTTTCAGCTTGAAATGCCTCGCAGCAGCGGGGACATTGCGATCATCGCGTTGCTATCGGGCTCATCCCTCCGCCCGGTCGTCCGACACGAGGCGCGTGCTGTCGGTGCCCGCGCCGAGCTTACCCGCCAGCCGCGCGAATCCGGGGCGCAGGGTGCGCGTGCGGAACGGGTTCGGCCGGGATCGCTCGTCGATGGCGGTAATTTGCGCGATGGGTTTGCCCCGATCGGTGACGGTAATGGTCCCCGCGCGGGCCGCCCTGCGCAGCCAACCGCCGGTATCCTGGTGCAGCTCGCGAATCGAGATCTTCTTCATGTGAAACATTGGGTCACAAAGTTCCCCGTCGGGCAAGGGGCGGTTTTCAGCGGAAATTCCTGAGCGCGGGCACGCTCCAGAACGGCAAGGCCGCGAGGACGATGCAGGCGAGCGCGAATACGAAGCCGAGGTGGTAGCCGCCGCTCAAGTCATGTAGTACCCCGCCGATGAACGAGCCGAAGGCGGCGCCGATGGCGTTGCTGGCGTAGATCCCGCCGTAGATGGTGGCGACCTGGGAGCCGCCGAAGTACTTGGCGCTGACCGAAGACACGATCGGTCCGCGCACGCCCATGCACAGCCCGAATACCGGCACGAACAG
>DASQGB010000395.1:0-1926 GCA_035632815.1 Burkholderiales bacterium
AGAGCGGCGCATGGCGGCTATCACAGCGCTGTAATACGATGCTCGGCGATGAAGACGCTCACCGTACGCCTGCACGAGCCCCTCGCCGCTGCCATCGACGGCCTGCCGGCGGACCTGAGCGCAAGAAAGAAGCGCTACCTGCGGGGCGCGGGCGATGGCCGCAAGCGTTCAACCTTGCGGTCCCGTCGCTAGCGCGCCGCCGCGTCCACGCCTTTCAGCTTGAAATGCCTCGCAGCAGCGAGGACATTGCGATCATTGCTGTAGATCTCCTCGAACCCGTGCTCCCGCGCGCAGGTCAAGTGCAAGGCGTCGGCCGAGCGCAGGAATAGGGTTCGCGGCAGCCGGCGGATCGCCGCGCTCGCCGCCTCGACCAGTGCTGCGGTCACGGGAAGCCATTGCCACAGTCCGGCGGCGCAGTCGTCGGCGAGCTGGCCGCTGACTTCGCGGAAAGCGACGTCGGTAAAAGCGCCTTCACGCCATTTGCGATGGAACGCGCTTGCTGCCTCGAGGCGCCCTAGTTGCACGCAATGCACTTCGCCGATCGACTCTGCGAGCAGGCGGATCGCATTGCTCTCGGGCTCGTCGAGGTAAAACTTGACGATGAACGCCGAGTCGAAATAGCTCATCCCTCCGCCCGGTCATCCGACACGAGGCGCGTACTGTCGGTGCCCGCGCCCAGCTTGCCCGCCAGCCGCGCGAATCCGGGGCGCAGGGTGCGCGTGCGAAACGGGTTCGGCCGGGATTGCTCGTCGATGGCGGTAATTTGCGCGATGGGTTTGCCCCGATCGGTGACGGTAATGGTCCCCGCGCGGGCCGCCCTGCGCAGCCAACCGCCGGTATCCTGGTGCAGCTCGCGAATCGAGACCTTCTTCATGTTACACATTGTGTCACAAAGCCTCCCGCCGGGCAAGGCGGTTTTCAGCGGAAATCCTTGAGCGCGGGCACGCTCCAGAACGGCAGCGCCGCGAGGACGATGCAGGCGAGCGCGAACACGAAGCCGAGGTGGTAGCCGCCGCTCAAGTCGTGCAGCACCCCGCCGAGGAACGAGCCGAAGGCGGCGCCGATGGCGTTGGCTGCGTAGATGCCGCCGTAGATGGTGGCGACCTGGGAGCCGCCGAAGTACTTGGCGCTGACCGAAGACACGATCGGTCCGCGCACGCCCATGCACAGCCCGAATACCGGCACGAACAGCAGCAGGACGAAATACGAAGGCCAGGTCGCGATCAGGAGGAGCAGCCCCATTCCGGTCGCGGTGCCGAGGAAGCTCGCGCTTACGGTTTGACGGTAGCCAAAGCGATCGGACAGAAAACCGCTCCCCATGACGCTCATCGCCGACATCATTCCCAGCGCGCCATAGGCGCTCGCCGCGGTCAGCGGCGAGAAGCCGGCATCGATGAAGAACGCCACCAGCTGCACGATGACCGAGAACATGCCCGCAGCGGTGAAGAAGAACACCTGCGTGAGCCCCCAGTAGACCGGCGTGCGCAGCGCCGAGCGCAAGGTCCAGCCGGCGCCTTCGCCCTTCGCCTTCACGCGCCGCTCCGGGCTGCCCGCGGTAAAAGTGCGCCACGGCAAGGCGAATATCACCACCGGAACCAGGCATAGCAGGAAAATCCCCAGGATGCGGTAGGCGAGCCGCCAGCCGTGCTCGGCGACCAGGTACTGCGCGAGCGGCACGAAGATGAGGGTGCCGACGCCGACCGCGGAGAAGGCGATGCCGATCGCGGTGGAGAGCCGCTCGCGGTACCAGCGCGCGAGCAGCGCCGAGCCCGGGACCATGCCGTTCAGGCTCACCGCCAGGCCCACCAGCACGCCGACGAAGAGATAGAACTGCCACAGGCTGACGAGCCCCCCGGCGAGGAAGAAGGCCGCGCCGAGACAGGCGATGCCGGCGGCATAGACCCAGCGCGGGCCGAGGCGGTCGAA
>DASQGB010000396.1:0-3807 GCA_035632815.1 Burkholderiales bacterium
CTCGACCCCGCCGGCGAAGGAAGTGACGAAATCGGCGTCAAACCCGCGCGTCAGGCGCCGCAGCCTGGGGTGGGCCTCCAAAGATGCGGCTATCAGGATCCGGCTCATTCCCGGGATTCGAGCAAGCGGCATACCGGCCCAAACCCCCCGCTCGCTGCGCTCGCGACCCCCTTGTCAGGGGGTCAGCCCCGGTTTCCCCCTATTGCCTGCGGCAATCCCTATTACCGGCGGGCATCCATAAGCGAATCGAGCCATTTCGCCACCTTCACCCCCATGAACACGTCTTCAGGGCCGAATACCGCGCCCGGGGTGAACTGGAGACGCCCGTTAGGGTGATTGAAGCTCGCGGCCTCGACACACTTCCATGAGCCATCCGGTTGTCGACGAAAGGCGTCGGTGATGCGCTTATTCATAGAGCCCCCTAGGGCCACAGCCTACGCGATTCGTGGCGGCGGCGGCTTGCCGTCGGAAGTTCAGGCGGAAAGCCAACGCAGGCTGACGTCACCGACCTCAGCGTACACCTCCGCCTCGGTTCGCCCCGACGACTTGAGCACGTGGAACGAGTGGTCGGCGCCTTCCAGCCAATGCATCTGCCAGCGCGCGCCGAGCGTGCCGAGGGCACGCTCCATGAGGCTGCGCGTGCATAGCGCGTCGCGCGTGCCGTTGATGCACAGCACGGGCGCCTGGATCCGCGGCAGGTGCGCCGTACGCAGTTGCTCGGGCTTGCCCGCCGGGTGCAGCGGGTAGGCGAGCAGCAGCAGCCCGTCGCAGGCGAAGCCCTCGGCGGCGAGCATGGAAGCGGCGCGCCCGCCCATCGAGCGGCCGCCGATGAGGAGCCGGGCCGCGCCGAGCTCGCTCGCGCAGCGCGCCGCGACCGCCTCGATGCAGGCTTTCAGACGGGGCATCGGCTCGGGACGGCCCGAGCCCTTCTCGCGATAGAGGAAGTTGAAGCGCACCAGATCGCAGCCCGCAGCGCGCAGAGCCTTCGCGGTGCGATCCATGCTGCGATCGGCCATGTGGCCGCCGGCGCCGTGCGCGCAGACGAACACCGCCCGCGTTTTTCCCGCCGTCGCAGGCTCGTACAACGCGCTGGTCTCCTCTGCGCCGACGAGGACGCGCCAGGTCGTTTCGCCGGCTGCGAGCATGTCGCGGCTAATATAGCGGAATGTACCTCGTCGGCATCGACATCGGCGGCACGTTCACCGATTGCGCCATCGTCGACCGCGCCGGCAAGCTCCTCACCACCAAGGTGCCCTCCACGCCGGCGGACTTCGCGCTCGGCATGATGGACGCGCTGGGCGCCGGCGCGCAGCAGCTCGGCCTCACGCTCGAGGGCTTCTGCAGCGACATCGCCTTCCTCTCGCACGGCACCACCGTCGGCACCAACACCATCATCCAGAAGAAGGGCGCAAGAGTGGGCCTGATCACCACCAAGGGGCACGAGGACGCGATCCACATCATGCGCGGCTCGCGCGGCTACAGCGGGCGCGACATCCGCAAGGTGGTGCACTTCCCCGAGACCTCGAAGCCCGCGCCCATCGTCCCCAAGCGCCTCATCCGCGGCGTGTCCGAGCGCGTCGATTGCTTCGGCGAGATCGTGGTATCGCTTAACGAGGTGGAAGCCGAAACCGCGATAAGAACATTGCTTGATGAAGGCGTAGATGCCATCGCCATTTGCTTCCTTTGGTCTTTTCGCAATCCGCAGCACGAGCTTCAGGTAAAAAAACTCGTTGAAAAAATGAGCCCGGGGCTGTTCGTCACCTGCTCTGTCGATATCGCGCCCAAATGGGGCGAGTACGAGCGCGTCACGGCGACCGCGCTGAACGCCTACCTCGGCCCGGTCATGTCCGGGTATCTGAAAAGACTCGATTCGAGCTTAAAGGAACTGGGCTATCGCCACGGGCTGCAGATCACGCAGTGCGGCGGCGGCACGGTGCCGGTGGCTCGCGCCGGCGCGGCGCCCTTGCTTACCCTGGATTCCGGCCCGGTGTCGGGCGTCACGGCGTCGATGTTCCTCGCCGCCGCCATGGGCGAGAAGAACGTCATCACCACCGACATGGGCGGCACCTCGTTCGACGTCTCGATCATCCACGGCGCGAAGCCCGCCTACTCGTTCATCAGCAACACCGGCCAGTACGAGTACTTCCTGCCGAAGGTCGACCTGCAGGCGATCGGCGCAGGCGGCGGCAGCCTCGTGCGCGTGCATCCCGAGACGCGCACCATGACCGTCGGCCCGGACAGCGCCGGCGCCTTCCCCGGCCCGGTGTGCTACGGCCGCGGCGGCACGGTGCCGACGGTGACCGACGCGCAGCTCGTGCTCGGCTACCTCGACCCGGAGAATTTCGCCGGGGGCAGAATGAAACTGAATCGCGACGCCGCTTTTTCTGTCATTGGAGAGATAGGAAAAAAGCTTCGCATGACCCCGGTCGAATGCGCCGCCGGGATCTGCCGCATCGTCGAGCTGCAGATGGCCGACGTGATCCGCAAGGTGACGGTCGAAAAAGGCTTCGACCCGCGCGACTTCGTCCTGTTCGCCTTCGGCGGCGCCGGGCCCGCGCACGCCGGCGTGTTCGCGCGGGAACTTGGTGTCCGAAAAATAGTTATTCCTCAAAGGAAAGCGGCATCTACGTGGTGCGCCTTCGGCGCCGCCGCGGCCGACGTGCTGCACATCTTCGAGCACACCGAGATCCTCGCCACCCCGGTGCCGGCGAAGCGCATCAACGACAACCTCGAAGCTCTGGAGAAAAAAGCGCGGACGCTCATGGCGGAAGAAAGCATCGAGAAAAGCCGCCATCGCTTCGAGTTCTCCCTCGACGTGCGCCACAAGGGGCAGATCAACGAGGTCGAAGTCACGTTGCCCTGGACGCGCGTGCCTTCCGGGTTTGAAGCTGTTCTCAGAAACAATTTCGTGAAACGCTACGAGCAGCTCTACGGCCGCGGCTCGGCGCTGGCCGGGGCGCAGCTCGAGATCGTGGTGGCGCGGCTGCGCGCCCGCGCGCTCACGCCGAGGCCAAAGCTTCTGAGAATGAAGAAGGTCACAGGAAGAATTCCCAAGGAGGCAATGCGAAGGAAGCGCGCCATCTTCTGGCCGGACCTGAAGAAGCGCGAGACCCCGGTCTTCGATGGAGAGTTGTTGAAGGCTGGAAACCGCATCGCCGGGCCGGCGATCGTCGAGACCGCGGACACCACGGTGGTGGTGCACCCGGGAACCTCGCTCGGGCTGGACCAGCTGGGCAACTTCGAGCTGACCTTCCGGCGATGAACGCGCCCCTCAAGAAGCTCTCCGAGCTCGCCGGCCTCGTCGCCTTCGACGGGGTGAGGACCGGATACGTCCCGCCCCGTCATTTGACTATCTCGAAAAAACTGAAGCTTCACAAGAAGTGGAAGCGCGAGATCGACCCGGTGACCTTCGAGGTGGTGCGCCACGCGCTGTGGAACGTGAACGAGGAGCACGGCGCGACCATCCAGCGGCTTTCCGGATCGCCGGTGGCGATGTACGCGCTCGACCTGAATCCCTCGATCCTCACCGAGGACGCCGAGTTCGTCTATTTCGGGCCCTACATGCAGTACATGTCCGGCGTCACCGACACGCAGGTGAAGTGGACGCTGGAGAACCGCAGCGACAATCCGGGGATCGACGACGGCGACATGTTCCTCGCCAACGACCCCTGGGTCGGCGCCGCGCACCAGATGGACGTGATGCTGCTCTGCCCGGTGTTCTGGAAGGGCGAGCTGTTCTGCTGGGTGACCAACTGCCTGCACCAGTACGACATCGGCGGCATCACGCCGGGGAGCTTCTGCCCTTCG
>DASQGB010000397.1:0-18187 GCA_035632815.1 Burkholderiales bacterium
CAGATCGCGCCGCGGCGCCGCCCGCCGTGCCGCGATGAAGCTGCGGAACAACTGCGCCATCTCCTGCGTCGCCGCCTCGGCGCGGCTGTACTTTTCCGCGGACGCGCGCGCGCTGCCGATGAACAGCGCCATCTCGTCGGACAGCCGTTTCAGCCGCTCTAGCTCGCCGCGCGGCACCCCGAGCATGTCCATGATGACCAGCGCCGGCAGCGGCCCGGCGAATTCCGCGATGAAGTCGAAATGCTCGCGCTCGCCCAGCGCGTCCAGGAGGCGCGCGGCGATGGCCTCTACGTTCGGCCGCAGCGCATGGATGGAGCGCACGTTGAATACCTTGCCGACCAGCCGTCGCAACCGCGTATGCTCGGGCGGGTCGCGAAACACCATCCACAAAGTCAGGTAACGCATCAGGTCCGCCATGCGCGCCGCCTCGGCGGACTGCAGCGCGGCGAAGAACGGCCGCAGACGGTCCGACGACATACGCTCATCGAGGCACACCTGCTTCACGTCGGCATAGCGCGTCAGCACCCAGGCCTTGAGCTCGGGACTCCAGTGCGCCGGGTCTTCGTCCTGCAGGCGCCGATACAGAGGAAACGGATCCGCCAGCACCGCTGGATCGGCGGGTCGGTACTCGACGCTCACTGCTTCGTCACGAGCCACACCGCAAGCATACCGAGCCCCATGCCGGCCGCGGCGGCCAGCGTATAGGTTTCGCCGAACAGCGGCCAGGCGACGAGCGCGGTGGTCGGCGGCACCAGATAGAAGAGGCTCGCCACCCGCGTCGCGGCGCCCTGCCGGATCAGGTAGAGCAGAAGGAAGATCGCGCCGAGCGACAGCACCACCACGAGCCATGCAAGCGCGAAGATGAACTCACCGCTCCAGTGCACCTGCATCGACTCGAACGCCAGGGCGATCGGCGCGAGCACTATGGTGGCGGCGACGAACTGCACGGCAGCTCCTGTGCGCAGGTCGACCCGGCCTCCGTGGCGCTTCTGCCATACCGTGCCGAGGGTGATACTCGCGAGCGCCAGTACCGAAAGCAGGATGGCTGCCGTCCCCAGGCCTTGGACCGCGATTCGGTCGCCAACTACCAAGAACGCTCCCAGCAGGCCCAGGACGAGGCCCGCCCACTGACGCGGGCTCGCCCGCTCGCCAAGGAGCCAATGCGCCAGGGCGGCAGTAAAGACCGGCTGAAGCCCGGTGATCAAGGCGGCCACCCCTGCGGGCATGCCGTGATGGATGGACGCGAACACCCCCCACAGGTACCCGGCCTGAAGCAGAACGCCCGCCACTGCCATATGGGCCAGCCCCAGCCGCCCCGGCCAGGGTGCCCTTGAAAGCCAGCATAAGGGGAGCAAGATGGTGAGTACCAGCAGAAAGCGAAGCACAAGAAAGGTAGCGGGCTCGGCGTAAGGAAGCCCTAACTTCGAGCCGATGAAGCCGGTACTCCAGAGCACGACGAACAGGGCCGGATAGATCCCGATCAGTGACGACATCCCGGGGCCATTGTAGTGCTTGAGGCGATACGCCATTCACGGTTTGTGCGATGCACAAACGGCTTGACTTTCGACACCATGGGCCTACAATGGCTTTTGCTGCACCGCACCAATTTAACCCAAGGAGCTGACGAATGTACGTGACCCCGGAACAGATTCAAGTTGCCAACAAGTCCAGCGTAGAAGCCCTGCTGGCCGTGGCGAACGCGCAGTTCGCGGCGTTCGAGAAGCTGGCCACGATCAATGCAAGCGCGGTGAAGAACGCCTTTGAGGATTCGATGGCGAACACCCGTGCCCTGCTTGGCGCCAAAGACGTGCAGGAGTTCGTATCCCTGCAGAACGCCTTCGCCCAGCCGGCGATCGAGAAGGCCATCGCCTACTCGAAGAGCGTGTACGAAGTCGCAACCGAGACCAACGCGCAGCTGTCGAAAGTCACCGAGCGCCGCGTCGCCGAGTGGAACGAGAACTTCGTGACCCTGCTCGACAAGGTGTCGAAGAACGCGCCCGCCGGCTCGGATGTCGCCGTCGCCGCAGTGAAGTCGATGCTCGCCGCCGCCAATTCGGCCTATGACAACTTCAACAAGGTTGCCAAGCAGGCGACCGAAATGGCGGAAGCCAACGTGTCCGCCGCCACCGAAACGGTGAAGGGCCTCGCGAAAACAAAAAAGGCCGCCTAAGCGCCAAACCGGGCCGAAAGACTCAGGCCCGATCTAGCGCGAAGCGAAGCTTCAAGAAGCGAAGCGTGAAGAAGCACAAGAAAGCCCGCCGATAGGCGGGCTTTTTTATTGGAACGGAAATCCCGCCACGCTCACCGCGCGGCGCAGGCTTTCCATCGCCGGTTTCACCTGCTCTGGAGCACCGCGCACGCCGAGCTCGACGTGAATGCGCGAGCCGTCGGCGCCCATTGACGGCAGGCTGAACACCTTCACCCCGCCGAACGCCGCCTCCACGGCCTGCATGGCGGAGATGAGCTGACTTTCGCCCGCCTCGTACACGAGGATGGAAGCTTCCTCCCATTTTTCCGAGCCGAACAATGCTCCATAGCGGTGCTCGAGCACCCACTCGACCATCGGCCAAGCCATCTGTGGAAAGCCGGGCACGAAATGGTGCTCGCGCAATGAAAAGCCGGGGATGCGGTTCACCGGGTTGGGGATGATGCTCGAGCCCTGCGGGAATTCCCCCATCATCAGCCGCTGCGGTGTCACCTCGCCGCCGAAGCGGGTGCGAATCTCGCGCTCGGCGTCGGGATGCAGCCGCAGCGCCACGCCGGCCGCGGCAGCGGCGCACTGCCGCGTGTGGTCGTCGGGCGTCGCGCCGATGCCGCCGAAGCTGAAAACCACGTCCTCGCTCTGCAGGGTGCGCGCGAGCGCTCCGGTCAGCCGCCGCGGATCATCGCCGAGGTACTGCGCCCAGCCCAGGCGCAACCCCCGCTTGCCCAACGCCTCGATGAGGAAGGATAAATGCTTGTCCTGGCGCTTGCCGACGAGGATCTCGTCCCCGATGATGAAAGCGCCGAACAATCACGCAGCCTTTTTTGCCCAGCGCTCGAGCTCTTCCAGCCCGCCGATGTGCTGGCCGTTGACGAACACCTGCGGCACCGTACCGCGTCCGGTGATCGCGCCCACAACGCGCGAGCGGTCGCTGTGGTCGAGCCTGACCTCGGCGAAGGCGTAGCCCAGCTCCTTCAGCAGTTTCTTCGCCCTGGCGCAGTAGCCGCAGCCCTCGCGCGTCAGGATCGCCACCTGGTCGGGCTTCTTTGCCTTGGGGTTGATGTAGGCCAGCATGGTGTCGGCATCGGACACCTCGAAAGGATCGCCGGGCTTTTCGGGCTCGATGAACATTTTCTCGATCACGCCGTCCTTCACGAGCATCGAGTAGCGCCACGAGCGCTTGCCGAAGCCGAGTTCGCTCTTGTCGACCAGCATGCCCATCTTCTCGGTGAATTCGCCGTTGCCGTCGGGCAGCAGCAGCACGTTGCCGCACTCCTGGGTGCGCGCCCACTCATTCATCACGAACGCGTCGTTCACCGAAATGCAGACCACGCGGTCCACGCCGCTGGCGGCGAAGGCCGGCGCCAGCTCGTTGTAGCGCGGGACGTGGGTCGAGGAGCAGGTCGGCGTGAACGCCCCCGGCAGAGAGAACAGCACCACGGTCTTGCCCCTGAAGACCTCGTCGGTGGTCACCGGCTTCCAGTCGGTTTCCGACCGGGCACGGAAGGTGACTTGGGGAACTTTCTGGCCTTCGCGGTTTGCAGGCACGGCAGCGCTCCTAGCTCAAAAGAAGAAAGACACAGTCTAGGAAGCGGTGTTCCCGGACTCCAATGTTTTGTTCGGATGGGGGCGATAGCTGCCTTCAATACCTCTTTCGGCGGCAAGAACGCCAAGCAGATAGTGAATGAAAGCCAGGCCGAACACGACCGGGGCGAGAAACCCGGCGAGAGGCACGTAGGCGGCAAGCGCGAGCAGCACCCCGAGCAGGTAAAGAGATCCGCGACGCCGGCGGAACAGGCGCGCCATTTCCTCGCGGCCGGCGTGCTCGGCGAGGGCGTCGTAGCGCAGCAGCCGCTGGTTGACCCAGCCGAGGATCACGATGGGAATCACCGGCCAGAGCGGCGGAATCAGCCAGAAAGGCAGGCTGGCAATGCCCAGCAGCAGCATGCCGAAGAAGGAGACCAGTGCGTTCCAGCCGCTGCCCGCCACGCCACCGCCGCGCCTGCGCTCGAGCTGCGGGTAAGAGCGGCGCGCCACGTAGTCCACCATCTGCGACATGCCGAAGATGCTGAGGATGAACAGCGCCGTGAGGTAGACCAGCGGCACGAACAGCAGGAACAGCAGCACGTTCGCAGCGATCAGCGTCGCGTCGGCCAGGTTGAACCCCATCAGAAAGCTGACCGACTCGAGCCACTGGCGCAACACGCTTGCCATCCAGACCGCCAGCCTCGCCCATAGCACGAGCGCCACCGTGCCCCAGATCGCGATCGACAGGAGCATCGGCCAGATCATCAACCAGAGCATGCGCGGATGGAACAGGCCGGACAATCCGTACAGCAACGATCCGGGGATGCTCATTTGCGGACAGTCTGCCAGAGTTTGGCCAGGCGCTTGACCGAGACCGGCACCGGCGTCTTCAGCTCCTGCGCAAACAGCGACACGCGCAGCTCCTCCAGCAGCCAGCCGAACTGCTCGAATGCGGCGTCCGGCGCGCCGTGGCGCGCGCGCGCCGCAGCCTCGCGCCGATAGGGCTGCTCGAGCGACGCCAGCTCGCCGGCAAGCCGGGCGTCGCGCGCCGGGTCGGCGCGCAGCTTGTCCAGGCGCAGCGAGGCGGCCTTCAGGTAGCGCGGCAGGTGCTGCAGGCGCTCCCATGGCGTGCGCGCCAGCCAGCCCGGGGCAAGGAGTCTCGTAAGTTGCTGCGTCACATCCTGCGCGGTTTGCGGGAGCGCTTTTTCCACCGAGTTCAGCTTCTTCTGCAACGCGGCGCGCTCCGCAAGGATGCCCGCAGCGGTGCGGGCGATCTCCTGCGCGATCAGCGTGAAGCGATTGCGTCCTTCGTCCAGCCGGCGCGCGAATTCAGCCTGCGTCATCGGCACGGAATCCTGCAGAAACGTGCGCGCCAGCGCCGCCGCCACGATTTCGGCCTTGAGAGGCCCGAGCAGGACGTCTTTTGCCAGGGTCCGTTCGAGATCGCGAATGCGGTCGCGGAAGGCGATCGCGAGCAGCCTCAGCACTCCGGCGCGGTGCATGTCGCGCGACTTCTCCGGGGAGTCGAAGACCTGCAATGTCACGGCATCGTCGGCGTCGACCAGTGCCGGGTATCCCACCAGCGTGTGGCCACCGCGAGCGATTTCCATCAGCTCGGGCAGATCACCCATGGTCCAGCCGGTGTAGCGTTCGCCTTCATCCACCGGCGCCTCCTGCTGCAGTACCGCCTCGGTCTGCGCCGATAGCTCGCGCTTCAGCTCGGCGAGGTTCCTCCCCATGCCGAGCTGCCGGCCAGCATCGTCCACGACCCGGAAGTTCATGTGCAGGTGGTGCGGCGCCGAGTCGGGCCGAAAGGCGTCGAGCGGCACATCGAGGTTCAGCTCGGCGCGCATGTAGCGCGCGAGCGCAGCGGCGAGCGCCGTGTCCGAGGGCGGCACGGTGTCGCAGAACGCCGCCGCAAACTCTTCGAGCGCGCCCAGCTTGTGGCGCAGGCGCTGCGGCATCGACTTGGCCAGTGCCTTGACCTTCTCCTTCAAGAGGCCGGGAACCAGCCACTCGCTGCGCGCCGCCGGCACCTGGTTGAGCAGCGCGAGCGGCACGCTCATCGTCACGCCATCGCGCGGCGACCCCGGCTCGAACTGGTACTCGAGCGCGAAGCGGTTCGGCCCTAGCTCGAGCGCGGGCGGAAAGTTCTCGGTGGTGATGCCCGCGGCCTCGTGGCGCATAAGGTCTTCGCGCGAGAGATACAGCAGGCGCGGCCGGGCGGCTTCGCCCTGCCGGCGCCAGCGCTCGAAATCCGCGGCGGTATGGATCTCCTTCGGGATGCGCTCGTCGTAGAAGGCGTGGATCAGCTCGGCATCAACCAGGATGTCCGGCCGCCGCGACTTGTGCTCGAGGCGCTCGATGTCGGCGACCAGGCGCCGGTTGTGCGCGAAGAACGGCGCGCGGCTGTCGAGATCGCCCTCGACCAGGGCCGAGCGGATGAAGATGTCGCGCGCAAGGTCCGGGTCGAACGGCCCGAAATGCACGCGCCGGTTGGTGTAGACCGGAAGACCATAGAGCGTGCCGCGCTCCAGCGCGACCACCTGGCCGCGATCCTTCTCCCAGTGCGGATCGCCGCGGTCCCGCTTGAGGAGATGCGCGCCCAACTCCTCGAGCCACTTGGGCTCGATGCCGGCGACGGTGCGCGCGAAAAGACGCGTGGTCTCCACCAGCTCCGCTGCAACGATCCACTTGCCGGGCTTCTTGGTCCACGAGCCGGGATGCACCCAGAACTTGATGCCGCGCGCGCCCAGATATGCGCCGAATGAATCGCCGCCTTCATCCCTCATTCCGATGTTGCCGAGCAGCCCGGCGAGCAGCGCGCGGTGGGTGGCGCGATAGCCGTCGGGCTTCTCCGGCCTGACCGAGGACTCGCGCCACTCCAGCTCGTCCAGAGTTTTCCTGAGCTGCTCGTGAACATCGCGCCACTCGCGCATGCGCGGGTAGGACAGGAAATTGTCCCGGCACAGGCGCCGCAGCCCGCTTTCGTCCTGCAATTTCCATAGCTT
This sequence comes from Burkholderiales bacterium, assembly GCA_035632815.1. Lineage (GTDB taxonomy): Bacteria > Pseudomonadota > Gammaproteobacteria > Burkholderiales > SG8-39 > SCGC-AG-212-J23. The sequence goes on from DASQGB010000397.1 coordinate 6,742, forward strand.
GAGAAAGCCGAGGAAGTCCGATTGCTCGTCGGCGAAGCGCGCGTGGCGCTCGTCGGCGGCCGCGGCGCGCTCCATCGGCCGCTCACGCGGGTCCTGGACCGAGAGCGCGGCCGCGATGATGCGCACCTGCTCGAGGCAGCCTTCGGTGCGCGCCGCAACCAGCATGCGCGCCACCCGAGGATCCAGCGGCAGGCGCGCGAGCTCACGCCCTATATCGGTAAGATTTTTATCGTCATCGACGGCTCCCAATTCATTCAACAGGGCGTAACCGTCGGCAATCGCGCGCGGGCTCGGCGGATCGACGAAAGGAAATGCTTCCACGTCGCCGAGGCCCAGGCTCTTGGCGCGCAGGATCACGGCGGCGAGCGACGAGCGCAGCAGCTCCGGGTCGGTGAAGGCCGCTCGCCGGGCAAAGTCCTCCTCGGAGTAGAGTCGGATGCAGACGCCGTTGGCGACGCGGCCGCAGCGCCCGGCGCGCTGCTGCGCCGCGGCCTGCGAGATCGGCTCGACGCGCAGCATCTCAACCTTGTTGCGGTAGCTGTAGCGCTTGACGCGCGCATCGCCGGTGTCGACGACGTAACGGATGCGCGGCACGGTGAGCGAGGTCTCGGCGACGTTGGTCGCGAGCACGATGCGGCGTGCGCCACCGGGCTTGAAGACACGATCTTGCTCGGCAGCCGAGAGGCGGGAATACAGGGGTAACAGCTCAAGACCTTTCGGTCCTCTTTTTCGCAAGGTCTCAGCCGCGTCGCGGATCTCGCGCTCCCCGGGCAGGAACACGAGCACGTCGCCCGGGCCTTCGCGGCACAGCTCGCCGACCGCGTCGGCGAGCGCCTGCTCCTCCTCGTCGCGCGTGGTGTCTTCGGAATCGCCCGCGACCGGGCGGTAGCGCAGCTCGACCGGATACAGCCGGCCCGAGACCTCGATCACCGGCGCGCCGTCGAAGTGCTTCGAGAAGCGCTCGGCGTCGATGGTGGCGGAGGTGATCACGACCTTGAGATCGCTTCTTTTCCGGACCAGCTGCTTGAGATATCCCAGAAGAAAGTCGATGTTGAGGCTGCGCTCGTGCGCCTCGTCGATGATCAGGCTGCCGTATTGCCGCAGCTCGCGGTCGCCCTGCGTCTCGGCGAGCAGGATGCCGTCGGTCATCAGCTTGATGACCGAGCGCTCGCTCAGCTTGTCGTGGAACCGTACCTTGTAGCCGACCAGCGCGCCGAGCTCGCTGCCCAGCTCCTCGGCGATGCGCGCCGCGACCGCGCGCGCCGCGATGCGCCGCGGCTGGGTATGCCCGATGCGGCCGCGAGAGCGGTTCATCTCGAGGAGAATCTTCGGGAGCTGGGTGGTCTTGCCCGAGCCGGTCTCGCCGCAGACGATGACGATCGGATGCGCCTCGATCGCGGCGCGAATGTCGTCGCGCCGCGCGTTGATCGGCAGCGCGGGGTCGAAATGCACTCTTTAGCTGGGGACCAGCGCCACGCCGTGGTCGGAGAGCGCCACGCCGACTCCGGTACCGACGGGGAGCGGCCGGGAGACGTCCCGGTCGACGACGAAGAGCTGCCCGATCGGCGCGGCCACCGTGTATTCCATATGCGTGCCGAGGTAGGCTGCCTTGCTGACGGTGCCGCGCAGCGCAGAGGAATGGTCTTTTTTCAGAAGAATCGACTCCGGCCGGATGGCGACCCGCACCGGCCCGGGCGCGATGCCGCGATGCTCGAGGTCCACCTCGAGACCGCCGAGGCGCACCGTGGCGCGGCTGCCGCGGTGCGGCCCGAGCTCGGCCTCGACCAGGTTGGCGTCGCCGATGAAGTCGGCGACGAAGCGGTCGCGCGGCGCTTCGTACAGCTCGCGCGGCGCGCCGATCTGGGCGATGCGCGCGTTGGACATCACGATGATGCGGTCGGACACCGCGAGCGCCTCCTGCTGGTCGTGGGTTACGTAGGCGACCGTCAGGCCGAGGCTTTGCTGCAGCTCACGGATCTCCTCGCGCACGCGGCGGCGCAGCTTGGCGTCGAGGTTGGAGAGCGGCTCGTCGAACAGCAGCACCTGGGGCTCGAGCACCAGCGCGCGCGCCACCGCGACGCGCTGCTGCTGGCCGCCGGAGAGCTCGGAGGGCATGCGCGCGCCGAAGCCCCCCAGCCCAATCATGCGCAACTTCTCGATCGCCTTGTCCTTGGCGGCCGGATCGCCGCTTACGGTGGGGCCGTAGGCGACGTTCTCCAGCACGCTCATGTGCGGGAACAGCGCATAGGACTGGAACACCATGCTGACGTCGCGCTCGGACGCCGGCGCCGACGTGACATCGCGCCCGCCGATGGTGATGCGGCCCGAGCTGACCATCTCCAGCCCGGCGATCAGCCTGAGCGTGGTGGTCTTGCCGCAGCCCGAAGGCCCGAGTAGCGTCGCGAGCGTTCCCGGCTCGATGCGGAACGACACGTCGTCGACCGCGGTCACGTTGCCGTAGCGCTTCACCACGCCGTGGAACTCTACGTCGGCCGCCTGCTTCATGCCGCCCCCTGCAATGCGACCGTCTCGCGCCGCCCGAGCCGGCGCTCGCCGACGCCGAACTGGATCAGGCCGATCACCGCAAGCATGATGGCGATCAGCACGCAGGAATAGGCGATGGCGATGCCGAACTCGCCCGCCTCGACACGCCCGACGATGTAAGCGGTCGCCATGTTGTACTCGGCCGTGACCAGGAAGATCACCGCGCTCACTGCGGTCATGGCGCGCACGAAGCTGTACACCAGCGCCGCGATGATCGCCGGCCGCAGCAGCGGCAGGACGATGCGCCGCAGCGTTGTCGCCGAACGGGCGCCGAGGGTATGCGAGGCCTCATCGAGCGACTTGTCGATCTGCGAGAGCGTGGCGACGCCGGCGCGCACGCCGACTGGCATGTTGCGGAACACGAAGCAGATCACCAGGATCGCCGCGGTGCCGGTGAGCTCGATCGGCGGCACGTTGAACGCGAGGATGTAGCTGATGCCGACCACCGTCCCCGGGATGGCGAAGGACAGCAGCGTGCCGAACTCGAAGGCGCGCTTGCCGGCGAAGTTCTGGCGCGACAGCAGCCAGGCGGTAAGCAGACCGATCGCCGCGGTGAGCGGCGCGGCGATGGTCGCGATGGTCAGCGTGGTGGTGAGCGACGGCCAGGCGGCGCCGGTGAAATGCAGGCCGCGCTGGCCCGCTTCCACCGCGAAGCCGGCGAGGAAATGATCCAGCGTGAAGCTGTAGTCGCGGCCCATCGATTTGACGAAGCCGCCGATGAAGATGGTGACGTAGATCGCGAGCGTGAGCAGGGTCCACGGCAGCGCGATCCCGTAGCACAGCCAGCGCAGGCCGCGCGGCAACGGCACGGGCAGCCCGGCATCGCCCTTGCCGGTGACCGTGGTGTAGGAAGCCCTGCCGAGCCAGCGTTGCTGCGCCCAGAACGCGACCAGCGTGAAGAGCAGCAGCACGATGGCGAGCACTGCGGCACGGCTCTGGTCGTGCGAGGCGCCGACGACGGCGAAGAAGATCTTGGTCGACAGCACCTCGTAGTTTCCGGCGAGCACCAGAGGGTTGCCGAAATCGGCCATGCTCTCGACGAAGCCGAGCAGGAACGCCGCGGCCAGGCCCGGCCGCAGGAGCGGCAGGGTGACGGTCCTGAAGGTGGTCCAGCCGCGCGCGCGCAGCGTCTGCGAGGCTTCCTCGAGCGACGGGCTGATGCCCTGCACCACGCCGAGCAGCACCAGGAAGGCGATCGGGGTGAACGCGAGGAGCTGCGCCAACGCCACGCCCGCCAGGCCGTAGATCCAGCGCGAGCGCGGGATGTCGAACCAGTCGAACATGAGCGTGCTGACTCCGCCGGCGCGACCGAAGAGCAGGATTACCGCGAGGCCGATGACGAACGGCGGCGTGATGATCGGCAGCACGCTCATCACGCGCAGCGCCGCCTTGTAGCGGAATGCGGTGCGGGCTGCGATCAGAGCGAAGGCTAGGCCGAGGATGGTCGACCCGGCGCCCACCAGTATCGCGAGGAAGACCGTGTTCCAGGCGACGCCGCAGCGCACGCTCGAATACAGGCAGTCCACGCCCCAGATCGAGCGGTCGAAGAAGCTCGCAACGAAATTGCCTTCGAACGCGCTCTCGAGCATCACAAAGATTGGGAAGAACACGAAAGTCGCAATCAGCGCCACCACCAGCCCGATCGCGCCGACCACGAAGGCGTCGCCGCGCAGACAGCCGCGCGCCGCAAGCCCCTGGCAGAAGAGCATTACGTAGCCGGCCGCGGCGACGAGCGCCCCGTATCCCATTCCCGGCGTCGGCCACTTGGACGGATCCACGTCAGAGGGAGAAGGGCGAAAGAGAAATCCTTGCAAGACGACCAGCGCCTGCTTTGACGGCGGCAGGGAGTCGATGACGACGTGATGGCGGAATAGGAACCCTTGCAGCAGCAACAAACCGAAGCCGATACTGCCCGTAGCGATCAAAACGACGCCCGCGCGGCTACGCTCCAGGCTCCAAGGCCTCATCGCTATAGCGCCTATGAGCGGCAAGAGGAGCGGCAACAGCCAAGGTCGCCCCTGGAAAGCATGCAGCAGCGCCGGCGCCCCCCACGCGCCCTCGATCGCGTACCACGGCAGCAGCACGAGGCCGGCTGCCGTCGCGGCGATCCAGGCGATCGCCGCGCGGCCGGGGCCGTGGGTCACTTCGGCAGCGCCTTAACTTCCTTGTCCCATTTCGACAGCAGGCGCTTGCGCTCGGCCGAGGAGCCGTACTTCGCGAAGTCGTAGTCGATGACCTTGATCTGCTCGATGCGCGGCGCCTGCGGCGGGATCTTCGCGCTCTTGTTGGAGGGCACCTGGAACGCCTTTGCCTCGGCGCCGATCGACTGCGCCTCGGGCGTGAGGGCCCAGTCATACCAGGCCTTTGCCTGCTCCTGGTTCCGGCCGCCCTTGATGATGCTCATCGAGCCGACCTCGTAGCCGGTGCCCTCGCACGGCGGCACGGTTTGCAGGGGCCCGCCCTGCACCGCCATCGTCACGAGATCGTGCAGGAAAGTGATGCCGATCAGCGTCTCGCCGCTAGCGGCGGCCTTGGCCGGCGCGGCGCCCGACTTCGTGTACTGGTTGATGTTCTTGTGCAGGCGCTTGAGGAAGTCGAAGCCCTTGTCTTCGCCGTGCAGCTGCACGATCGTGGCGAGCAGCGTGTACGCGGTGCCCGAGGAATTCGGGTCGGCGACCTGGACCTCGTCCTTGTATTTCTCCGACAGGAGGTCGTTCCAGCATTTCGGCGCGGGCAGCTTCTTCCGCGCGAGGAGCTCGGTGTTGTAGCCGAAGCCGAGCACGCCGGCGTAGATGCCGACGGTGCGGAACTTCGACTGCTCGGCCTGCTTCACCGCCCAGGGCTGCAGCTGCTTCAGCATCGGCGAGCGGTATTCCACGGTGAGGCCCTCTTCGGCGGCCTGCAGGTGCGGGTCGCCGGTGCCGCCCCACCAGACGTCGCCGCGCGGATTCGAAGCCTCAGCCTTCACCTGGGCGTAGATCTCGCCGCTGCTCTTGCGAGTCATGGCGACCTTGATGCCGGTCTTTCTTTCGAACGCGGCGACCATCGGGCGGCACCATTCCTCCTGCACCGCGCAATACACCACCAGGTTGCCCTGCGCAGCGGCCAACGTCGGGACCAACTGCGCAGGCCCAAAGAGCGCGAGCATTGCGAGTAGACGCTTCATGACATCCTCCTCTCCAGTTGTTGGTTCGGCTCGCCGACACCGGTCGCTGCGACCAGTGCCTGGCGCAACCCAGGCGTGCACGCGATCACCACATTACCTTTCGCAAGCGCGTCGCCGGCGAGAAAATCGTTGGTCCAGCCCCCTGCCTCGCGCACCAGCAGCAGGCCGGCGAGCGCGTCCCAGGAATTGATGTGCCGCTCGCAATAGCCGTGGGTGCGCCCGTCGGCAACGTAGGCGAGGCCGAGCGCGCCCGAGCCTGCGCGCATGAACGTCGCGCCGGTTGCCAGCACGCGCTCGAGCATCGCGGTGTAGTCGCGCGCCGGCAGGCGCGAGGACCACCCCAGCTCGATGATCGACTGTTTGATGTCCCCCATGGCGCTCACGCGCATCGCCCGCCCATTCAGCGAGGCACCGCGTCCCAGCCGCGCGAGATATAGCTCGCCGTACATCGGCGCGGCTATTGCGCCGAGCACCAGCTCGCCCCCGGCAACCAGCGCGATCGACACGCAGAAATGCGGCATGCGGTGGGCGAAATTGGCGGTGCCGTCGATCGGGTCGATCACCCACAGCGCGCCGCTGCCGCCCGCATCACCCGCGCCACTTGCGCCGCCCTCCTCGCCGAGAAACGCGTCGCCGGGGAATTCGGATGACAAGCGCGCGACGATCGAGCGTTCGACCGCGCTGTCGGCCGCGGTGATGAAATCCTGCGGACCTTTCATCTTCGTAGAGAAATTGGAGGGATCGGCAAACAGCCGCCGCGCCAATTCACCCGCCTCGCGCGCGACCGCGGCGAGCGCTTTCTCCCGGGCGTCGAGCTCCTCCTCGGCGAGCCTCATGCTTTCCAGTATCGCCGCGCCAATGGGCGAAGGCAATCATGGCCGATGCGCGCATGGGTCAGCGGGTGCGCCCGCGCCGGGTCCTGATCGGCCTCGACCACCAGCCAGCCCTGGTAGGAGCGCCGGGCGAGGCCGCGCAGGATCGGCTCGAAGTCGATCGAGCCATCTCCGGGAACCGCGAACACGTCCCCAAGCACAGCGTCCAGAAAGCTCAAGTCCCGTTCCCTGGCGCGCGCAAGTTTTTCCTTGCGGACATCCTTGCAGTGCACGTGCACGATCCGATCGGCGTGGCGCTCGAGCGCGCGCATCGGCTCGCCGCCGGCGACGCTTAGGTGCCCGGTATCGAGCAGCAGTCCGACCGCGCTAGTCGAAGCCATCATGCGGTCGACCTCTTCCTCGCTCTGGATCACCGTCCCCATGTGGTGGTGGTAGGCGAGCTTCAGTCCCTGCTTCTCGAGTTGGCGCGCGACGGCGTCGAGGCGCTCGCAGAACGGCTTCCACTCCTTCTCGGCGAGCCGCGGCCGCTTCGACAGTGGAATCGAGCGATCGCCGTGCACGCAGCGCGAGACTTCCGCGAACACCATGACCCTGGAATTCAGTTTCTTCAGAAGCCCGGCATGCGAGCGCATCGCCGCGATCTCCTCGTCTACGGAGCGCTCGAGCAGGCGCGCGCTGTACCAGCCCGACACAAGATTCAATTCGAATTTTTTCAGGAGGGGTGAAAGAACCGCTGCATCCCGCGGAAATTTGCGGCCGAGCTCGACCCCCTCGTAGCCCGCGAGCTTCGCTTCCGAGAGGCAGGTTTCGAGCGAGTTTTCCTCGCCGAGCTCGGGCAGGTCGTCGTTGGTCCAGGTAAGCGGATTGATGCCGATGCGTACCACGCTCAGGCACCCAGCCGCTGCCGGCGCCGCGCCCGCTCATAGGATGCGCGCGCGCGCCTCTGGCCGGCGCTGCGCGGCGCGGCGCTCACTGCGACATCCCACCAGGCGCCGCCTTCCTCGGTTCCTTTGCGCGCGTCGGTCTCGATGACGACCACCGCTGTCTTCCTGGCCCGGAAGGCGCGCTGCAATGCAGAACTGAAGGACTTCATGTCAGCTGCCATCTCGGCCTGCGCCCCCAAGCTGCGTGCATGCGCGACGAAATCGACCCGCGGCGCGTCCTCGTCGAGCAGGTTGTTGAACGACGCGCCGCCGGTGGCGGCCTGCAGGCGCTCGATGCAGCCGAAGCCGCGATTGTCGAGCAGCACGATGACGAGCTTGGCGCCGAGCGCCACCGAGGTTGCGATCTCGGAGTTGAGCATCAGGTAGCTGCCGTCTCCCACCAGCACGCAGACTTCGCGCTCGGGCCGCGCAAGCTTCGCGCCGAGCCCGCCGGCGATCTCGTAGCCCATGCACGAGTAGCCGTACTCGAGGTGGTAACCGGCAGAATCCTGCGCCCTCCAGAGTTTATGTAGCTCTCCGGGCAGGCCGCCGGCCGCGCACACGACCATATGCGGCTTCTTTAATAGCACTGCATTTACAGCGCCGAGGACTTGTGCATCGGTCGGCTTCCCTGGCGACGGCGCCGTGGCGCGCTCCACCACGCGCTGCCAGGAGCGCGCAAGCTGCTGCGCCTGCTTCGTCCAGGCAGCAGGCGCGCGCCAGCCGCGCAGCGCGCGGCCGAGCGCCTCGAGCCCGGCATCGGCGTCCGCCACCAGGGCGAGCGCACCGTGCTTCGCCGCGTCGAACGCGCCGACGTTCAGCTGCACCACTTTCGCGCCCCCGAACAGCGCACGCGAGCCGCTGGCGAAGTCGCCCAGACGCGTGCCGATCGCGAGCACGACGTCGGCGCGCGCGGCGAGCGCATTGGCCGCGGCGGCCCCGGTGACGCCGATCGCGCCGGCGTTGGACGGGTGATCCCAGGCGAGGCTGCCCTTGCCCGCCTGCGTTTCCGCGACCGGCAGGCCATGCTCCTCGGCGAATGCGGCGAGACGTTTCTCGGCGAGCGCGTATTTGACGCCGCCGCCGGCGATGATGAGCGGTCGCTTGGCAGCTTTCAAAAGCTTCGATGCGATCTCGAGTTCGCCCGCATCGGGTGCCGGCCTGCGGATGCGGTGCACGCGGCGGCGGAAGAATTCAGCCGGGTAGTCGAAAGCCTCGGTCTGCACGTCCTGCGGCAGGGCAAGCGTCGCAGGGCCGCACTCCGCCGGATCGAGCAGCACGCGCAGCGCCGCGGGCAGGCTGGTGAGGAGCTGCTCGGGACGGACAATGCGGTCGAAGTAGCGCGAAACCGGGCGAAAGCAATCGTTCACCGATGCCGTGGGGTCGCCGAAGGCCTCGAGCTGCTGCAGCACCGGGTCGGGCCGTCGGCTCGCGAATACGTCCCCGGGCAGCAGGAGCAGCGGCAGGCGGTTGACGTGCGCCACGGCCGCGGCGGTCACCATGTTGCTCGCGCCCGGCCCGATCGAGGTGGTGCAGGCCATCATGCGCCGGCGCGCATGCGCCTTGGCGAAGGCGATCGCAGCGTGCGCCATGGCCTGCTCGTTGTGCGCGCGCAGCGTGGGCAGCTTGCGGCGCGCGGCGTGCAGCGCGGGACCGAGCCCGGCGACGTTGCCGTGGCCGAAAATGGCCCATACCCCTGCAAACAAGGAAACGGGAGCTCCTTGCGTCGCTTCGATCTGTTGGGCCGACAGGAAACGAACGACTGCCTCGGCCATCGTCATGCGAACCAGCGCCACACGCCTCCCCTCGATGCGATCTATCATACAAAGAAATGCTAGAGCTCGCGCAGTTCGGCGCCGGCCGCATCGGCGCCATCCATGCCTCCAACATCGCCGCCATGAAGGACGTGCGGCTGCGCTACGTCGTCGACGTCAACGCCGAAGCGGCGAAGAAGCTCGCCGCCAGGCACGGCGCGAAAGTCGTGAGCGAGCGCGAGGCCTTGGCCGATCGCGACGTCAAAGCCGTGCTGATCGCGTCGTCGACAGACACGCATGCGCGCCTCGCGATCGCCGCGGCGCGCGCCGGCAAGGCGATCTTCTGCGAAAAGCCGATCGACCTGAGCTTGAAGCGCGTGGACGCCTGCCTGAGCGAAGTGGAGAAGGCCGGCGTGCCGATGTTCGTCGGCTTCAACCGACGCTTCGACCCGAGCTTCAGCGCGCTCAAGAACCGCCTCGATGCGGGAGAGATCGGCGCGGTCGAGCAGGTGGTGATCTCGAGCCGCGACCCCGGGCCGCCGCCGCTCGCCTACGTGAAGGTGTCGGGCGGCCTGTTCCGCGACATGACGATCCACGACTTCGATATGGCGCGCTGGCTCCTCGGCGAGGAGCCGGTCGAGGTGTTCGCGATGGGGGAGGCGCTGATCGACCGCAAGATCGCCGCCGCGGGCGACATCGACTCGGCGATGGTGCTGATGCGCACCGCCTCCGATCGGATGTGCCATATCAACAATTCGCGCCGCGCCGCGTACGGCTACGACCAGCGCATCGAGGTGTTCGGCGCCAAGGGCATGCTGCGCGCCGAGAACATCGGCGAGACGACGGTCGAGCATTTCAGCGCGCAGGGCACGGTGTCCGACCGCCCGCTCGACTTCTTCCTCGAGCGCTATGTCGAGGCGTACCGCGCGGAGATGTCGGCTTTTGTCGTTGCTTTGAACAAACGAACTGCGATGCCAGTCGGCGCCCGCGACGGCCGGCAGGCCCTGGTGCTGGCCGAGGCCGCCCTGAAATCGCTCAAGACGGGGCAGGCCGTAAAGGTCGGCAATGGTTAACTTCGCCCTCTTCGGCGCGGGACGCATCGGCCGCATGCACGCGGAGAATCTGGTCCGCCGCAGCGACGCCAAGCTTCTGTACGTGGTGGACACCAAGCCCGAGGCGGCGCGCGCCCTCGCCGAGCCGCTCGGTGCGCGCGAGGCGAGCGAGGCCCAGGCGTTCGGCGATCCTGCGGTGCAGGCGGTGCTGATCGCCTCGTCCACCGGCAGCCACGCCGACCTCTCGATCGCCGCGGCGCGCGCCGGCAAGGCGATCTTCTGCGAAAAGCCGGTGGACCTCACGCTCGCAAAAGTCGACTTATGCATTGAGGAAGTCAAAAAAGCGCGCGTACCAATGTTCGTCGGCTTCAACCGCCGCTTCGACCCGAGCTTCCGCGAGCTGAAGTCGCGCCTCGACGCCGGTGCAATCGGCAAGCTCGAGCAGGTGATCATCACCAACCGCGATCCGGGCCTGCCCGAGCTGCGCTTCCTCGCCACCTCGGGGGGGCTGTTCCTCGACTTCACCATCCACGACTTCGACATGGCGCGCTGGCTGCTCGGCGAGGAGCCGGTCGAGGTGTTCGCCTGGGGCGCCGTGCTCGTCGATCCTCGCGTGCGCACCGAAGGCAAGGACATCGATACCGCGATGCTCCTGCTGCGCACGAAGTCGGGGAAGATGTGCCACATCAACAACACGCGCCGCGCCGTGTACGGCTACGACCAGCGCATCGAGGTGTTCGGCTCGAAGGGCATGCTGCGCGCCGCGAACCTCGCCCCCACGAGCGTCGAGTGCTTCGGCGCGCAGGCCACCGCGGCCGACAATCCATGGCCCAATTTCCAGACGCGCTATGCCACGGCCTACGCCGCGGAGCTTTCCTCCTTCATCCGCAGCGTCGAGACCCGCAAGCCGGCCGAGGTGGGACCCGCCGACAGCCGGCAGGTCCTGGTGCTCGCCGAAGCCGCCCTCAAGTCCAGTCAGACCGGGAAGCCAGTAAAAATCAAGAACTAGCAGGGGCCCGCCGGGTCCATAGAGGCCATGGACCAAGCCGAGCGCAAGGACACCGCAAAGCACGCGCTGGTCTACGTCGGCATCGCCGTTGGCATCGTCATTCTCCTGCTTCTGCTGTGGTACGCCATCGACGTGGCCTTGTTGGCGTTTATCGGCGTGCTCCTC
>DASQGB010000398.1:0-9204 GCA_035632815.1 Burkholderiales bacterium
GAAGCGCCCGGCGGCGAGGAAGGGCCGCAGGCGCGCTTCGCCCGAGAGCCCCACCCGCTCCTTCACCGGCACGCGCTCGAAGCTCGAGAAGAACCAGAGGAAGCCGAGCGCGATCAGCGCGGCCACGCCGAGCGGCAGGACGATGCGCGTATTCATTGGTTTTCGGACCCCCTGATAAGGGGGTCGCGAGCCGCAGGCGAGCGGGGGGTTGGTTTTAAAAAAATGAAGAAAGCGAAACCCGAAACCCCCCGGCCCTTCGGGCCACCCCCCTTGTCAGGGGGGCATGGTTGGCGGCTCATGCGGCCACCGCCTTGTAGTCCAGCGCGAGGCGCTCGACCTCGGATGCCGGCGGGATGCGATTGGCGTACGCGCATTGCCGCCAGGCGTCGACCAGGCTTTTAAGATAATTCCTGCTCTCCTGAGGCGAAAGGGATAGCACCTCGGCTTCGGTATGGCTCGCCAGCAGCTCGACCCCTCGCCGGTGCACGAGCTCGGACAGCGCGCCGCGGTACAGCAGCGAAAGCGCCTCGCGCAGCCGGCCTTCGCGCGCGAGCGCCGCCGCCGCGGCGGCGACGTCGGCCGGAAGGCTGTGCGGGGCGAGGTCCATGCCGAAGAGGGCGGGCGGCGGCCGGTACGGCTCGGCCTGCGGCTCGCGCGCGCGCGGCAGCATGCGCGCGGCCCACCACAGCGCATAGACGAGCGCCGCGCCAGCGATCACCCAGAACGCCGCTTCCGCAGCTTTCGCCAGCGCGTAGCCGATGGCGCGCCAGTCGAAACCGTCCGCGCGCTTCGTCTCGGTCTGCGGATTGCGCGAGCGCCACTGCATCGATTCCACCTCGTGCGGAAACTCGGGCGCTTTCAGCACCTCCGCGATTTCCGCTTTTGGGTTCTTCGGTTGTGCAAAAGTTGCCAGCGGAAATGCGGCTACAAAGATCAACAGCAACGCCGTAACCGCATGTCTTTGCGCCAGACGCCGCAAGGCAACCTCGATGTCCCAGCCCTCGAGGATGGTGCGCCGGTTCAAATACAGCGCGAAGCCGGCGGCGACGTAGAAAGGCTCGATCATCAGCATGGCGAAGCTGTACGCGGCGACGTCGGCGTAGGTCCACAGCCGCCCTTCGAACAGCGACTCCCAGAAGTCGCGGCCTTCGGCGGCCTTCGCGGGCAGGAACAGCTCGGCGAGCGTCTGCAGCGACCAGTACAGCACCAGCTCGAAGTGCACGCAGGCGATGGTGAGCCACACCGCGTAGCCGCGCGCGCGGCGCCCCAGCACGCTGCGCCGCTCGCGCCCCTTGCGCCAGGTCTGGCCCTCGAGCTGGCGCACCGGCAGGTTGAAGGAGCGGGCGGTATCGAAGCGGCCCAAGGTCAGCGCAGCGAGAAGGCCGCTGCCGAGCCACTGTCTCGCCGCGCCGAGCACCGCGCGCAGGCCAAGCACCTCCCCGAACACCGCGCGCGACAGCACGTACAGCACGACGCGGTCGTACAGCGGCTTCATCCACCAGACGAGGACAAGCGCGATCCAGGGCCGATCGAGCAGCCAGGCAATCGCGAAAAAAATCGCCCCGAGGGAAATTCCCACTGCAAGATGCGGGGCGTAGACGCGCCGCGCCCAGCGCTGCAGCATCGACAGGCCGAGGTCCATCGCCTCCCACGGCGAGCGCCGGCGCAGGGTGACGGCCAAAGCCGCAAGGCCTGCCGGCGTTTCAGCGGGCGGCACGGCGCAGCCCGGCAAGCGCGAAGTAGCCGAGGAGCATCGCCCACCCCGCGATGCCGGCCGCTATTTTGAACGGATAAGGAATTTCCGTGAGCGGCGACCAGAAGGCCTCGACGAAGGCGGCGATGAAAAACATCACCGCCGCGCCGTACATCATGCGCACCGCCGGCCGCGCCGCGGCCATCAGCGCCGCCTTGCGCGAGAGATTGCCCGGACGGACCACCGCGAGGCCCAGGCGCAGGCCGGCCGCGCCCGAGAGCACGATGGCGAGCAGCTCGAACGACGAATGCCCGGCGACGAAGGACCAGAAGCTCTCGCCGTAGCCGATCTGGATGAGATAGCCCGCCACCGCGCCGATCACCACGCCGTTCGAGGCGAGGAACCATACCGTGCCGACTCCCGCGAGCAGGCCGCCGGCGAAGGTCTGGAAGCCGATGCGCACGTTGTTCCAGATGTAGAAGCCGAACATCATCAGGCTGGTGTCGGCCTCGCGCATGCCCAGGCGCCGGTTCGCGGGGTCGTACATGTCGTTGAAGCGGGCGAGCTGCTCCGGCGTGAGGAGGTAGTGCACGAATTCAGGGGACTGCTGCAGCAGCGCCATCAGCCCGAGCAGCGGACCGAAGAAGAGCAGCGCCGCGGCGGCGACCAGGCGCCACTCGGTCCGCACCAGCCCTGCGAAGCCGGCGAGGAAGAAATCGAGCACGCGCTGCGACTGGCGCCTGCGGTTCTGGTACAGGGCGTGGTGGCCGCGCAGCGCGAGGCGGTTGAGACGGTCGACGAGGTCCGGACTGTAGTGGCGGTCGGCCGCGAGCGCGAGGCTCTGGCACAGGCGCCGGTAGCGCGAGGGCATCTCGGCCGGATCGAACGGCGGCGCTTTCGGCGCGTCGAGAAACTTCTCGAACGCCTGCCACTCGGCGCCGTGCGCGGCCTCGAAGCCCGCCTGCCTCAATGGCGGCCCGCGATGTAATTGGCCATGCCGAGCAGGCGCGAGGCGGCGCGGCTACCCACGAGCTGCCCGACCAGCGGGGCGGGCAGCTCGGACAACTCCTCGAGGCGCTCGCGCGTGAGCGTCGGCGAGCGCTCGGCGAGCTCGAGCAGCGCGCGCTGCTCCTCCAGCGTCAGCGGGAACGGCAGCGCGACGGCGTCAGCCTGCGGGATCTGCGTCGCCGCGAGCTTCCTCGCCGGCTGGTAGACCACGACCGTCCCGGCGGCGAGGTCGCCCAGGCGCTTGAAGTCGCGGTTCGCGAGCATCGCCACGAGGCCGATGCCGTAGAGGAGCGGCAGGAAATCGACCGCGCGCAAGAGGTTGCGCGTCATCGCCCCGGGCCAGCGCACCGGCGTGCCGTCGTCGTTGAGCACCGCGAGGCCGAGCGCGCGCTTGCCCGGGGTCTGGCCGTGCCACGCGGCCTCGAACCAGGCCGGCAGCAGCCACTCGACGAAGAACGCGGTGAGCAGCACGATGCCCCAGCCGGCGCTCCCGAGCTGCAGCGCGCCCATCATCACCAGCAGCACGATGGCCGCGCGCAGGGCGAAATCGATCGTCCAGGCGAGCGCGCGCGGCACCGGCCCGGCGAGATGGAGCGTGAGTTCGATTCCTTCAGGTGTTGCGACTCGACGCGTGGTGTCGAGCATGCGGTTCCCTTCCCAGGGAGCGGATTCTAATTGACCCCCTGACAAGGGGGTCGCGAGCGCAGCGAGCGGGGGGGTTTAAGTAAGCCGGCAGGCGTAAGCAGCGTTGTTAGGGGATGGCCATGCGCCGCCAGTTCGTTCCCTATCGCCGTGAGCTCAAGCCGCGGTCCCAGTCGCTTCGCCGCGATCCCAGCCCCGCTGAGCGCAAGCTGTGGTTCGAGTTTCTGCGCGAGCTGCCGGTCAAATTCACCCGGCAAAAACCGCTGGGGCATTACATTGCGGACTTCTATTGCGCGAGCAGGCAGCTGATCATCGAGGTTGATGGGGACAGTCATTACACGGATTGCGGGCAGCGTTACGATGCCGCGAGAACCGCCAGGCTTGAGCTCGAGGGAATTCGCGTCGTGCGGGTGACCAATCTCGAAGTGATGCAGGAGTTCGAGGGCGCGTGCCAGCGGATACGGGATGCGCTGGCGCGCATACCCTGAAAGTCAAAACCGAAACCCCCCGGCGCTTCGCGCCACCCCCCTTGTCAGGGGGCAAGACTAACCCCGCCGCATCGAGTCGAAGAACTCGGCGTTGGCCTTGGTGGCCTTCAGCTTGTCGATGAGGAATTCCGCCGCTTCGAGCTCGTCCATGGGGAACAGGAGCTTCCTCAGCACCCACACCTTCTGCAGGATCGGCTGCTCGATCAGCAGCTCCTCGCGCCGCGTGCCCGAGCGGTTGACGTTGATCGCCGGGTAGATGCGCTTCTCGTGCATCCGGCGGTCGAGGTGGATCTCCATGTTGCCGGTGCCCTTGAATTCCTCGTAGATCACGTCGTCCATGCGACTGCCGGTGTCGATGAGCGCGGTGGCGATGATGGTGAGCGAGCCGCCTTCCTCGACGTTGCGTGCGGCGCCGAAGAAGCGCTTGGGCTTCTGCAGCGCGTTGGCGTCGACACCGCCCGTAAGCACCTTGCCCGAGGCGGGCACCACGGTGTTGTAGGCGCGCGCGAGGCGCGTGATCGAGTCGAGCAGGATCACCACGTCCTTCTTGTGCTCGACCAGGCGCTTCGCCTTCTCGATCACCATCTCGGCGACCTGCACGTGGCGCGAGGCCGGCTCATCGAAGGTGGAAGCGACCACCTCGCCCCTCACGGAGCGGGACATCTCGGTCACTTCCTCGGGGCGCTCGTCGATCAAGAGGACGATCAGCGCCACTTCGGGATGGTTGGCGACGATGGCGTGCGCGATGTGCTGCAGCATCACCGTCTTGCCGGCTTTCGGCGGGCTGACGATCAGCCCTCGTTGGCCTTTTCCGATCGGCGCGACGATGTCGATCACCCGGCCGGTGATGTTCTCCTCGGCCTTGATGTCGCGCTCGAGCTTGAACGGCTTGTCCGGATGCAGCGGGGTGAGGTTCTCGAACAGGATCTTGTTCTTGGCCGCCTCGGGCGCCTCGCCGTTGACCTTGTCGACCTTGACCAGCGCGAAGTAGCGCTCGCCGTCCTTCGGCGTGCGGATCTCGCCCTCGATCGAGTCGCCGGTGTGCAGGTTGAAGCGGCGGATCTGCGACGGCGACACGTAGATGTCGTCGGTGCTCGCGAGGTAGGAGGTCTCGGGCGACCTGAGGAAGCCGAAGCCGTCGGGCAGCACTTCGAGCGTGCCGTCGCCGTAGATCGAGGCGCCCTTTTTCGCCTGGTTCTTGAGCAGCGCGAAGATCAGGTCCTGCTTGCGCAGGCGGCTCGCGTTCTCGATGCCGTTCGATACGGCCATCTCGACGAGCTGGGTGACGTGGTGGGATTTCAGCTCTGAAAGGTGCAGCGGAACCACGACCGGCGAACCGTCCGACTCGGCACGGGGCGCGGGGGCAGGCGCTGTTTCAGGCGGGACCGCTTGAGGTCTTGCCATAACTTGGGAATGTGCGCCAGAGTCTTCGGCGCGGACCTTACTCGGGAATTTTGTTGCTAGAACCCCGCCCCCTCTGAGGGCGGGGGGCTCACCTACGCGTACAGACTAAAAGCTTCAGATGTTGCTGTCAAGGAAAGCGGTCAGCTGCGACTTGGACAGCGCGCCGACCCGCGTCGCCTCGACGTTGCCGTTCTTGAACAGCATCAGCGTCGGGATACCGCGGATGCCGAACTTCGCCGGCACCTGCTGGTTCTCGTCGACATTGATCTTGGCAATGACCAGGCGGCCCTCATATTCCTTCGCGAGCTCGTCGAGGATCGGGGCAATCGATTTGCACGGTCCGCACCATTCGGCCCAGTAGTCGACCAGCACGGGCGTTTCGGACTTCAGTACCTCGGGATCGAAAGTGTCATCGGTGACTTGACGGATGCCTTTACTGCTCATGGACCTTCCAGGGGGCGAAACGGAGCCCGTATTATGGGGGCGGCACCCCGCAATCCCAAGCCGGGCTGCTAAACTCTTGATTCGAAAACCCTTATGACCTACGTCGTCACCGAGTCCTGCATCAAGTGCAAGTACACCGACTGCGTCGACGTATGCCCCGTCGATTGCTTCCGCGAAGGGCCGAACATGCTGGTGATCGATCCCGACGAGTGCATCGACTGCACGCTGTGCGTGCCCGAGTGCCCGGTCGAGGCGATCTTCGCCGAGGACGACGTGCCCGACGCGCAAAAGGAATTCACTGCGCTGAACGCCGAGCTCGCGAAAGTGTGGAAGCCGATCATCGAGCGCAAGCCCGCGCCGAGCGACGCCGACGCGTGGGCGAAGATAAAAGATAAAAAGCATCTGCTGGAAAAATGAGAAAAATGACGCGTGCGCAGTGAGCAGTGCAGCAATTGCCGCAGTGCAGTTTCCGCGTTGCAATAATTTTGTCGTTCGAAGGACCACACGCGTTTTGAATTGCGATTTTCTTTTGGCGCTGTAATACTTTTGAAAGCTTGTTGGCGTAACCTGAATGCTGGCTCAAGGTGGAGGTTACGAATGGAACAAGGCAGGCTCGCGTTCACCGCTGTATATCTCAAGTCCAACCACGGCTACATCGGCTTCATCGAGGAGCTGCCGGGCGTGAACTCGCACGGCCGCACGCTAGACGAGGCGCGCGACACGCTGCAGAAGCTCGCCGCGGTCGTGTTCGACGAAGAGCGCCGCGAGGCCGAGGAGCTGATCGCCGGCAAGGACGTAGTGCGCGAGAACTTCATCGTCCCCATTCCACGCCCCGCCTAGCAGCAGCAGGGATCAAAGCAAAGGCCAGAGCGACGCTCTGGCCTTTTTCATTTCCGCTGGCGGCGGAAAAGAAGAGACGCGTCAGACGCCGTAAAGTTTCGGACAGGTCCGGCATGCCTCAGGCGCGGGCGACTCCTCGTCGGGCGCCGCGCCCGCAGCGGCGCCGAGCATCGCCAGCCCGGCACCGGCCACGCGCCTCGCGAGCTGGCCACGAAACTCGCGGTACGCCGCGCTTTCCCAGATCTCCATCAGCGGCCGCTCGTTGACGTTGCCGAAGCGCACCACCGGCGTCTCGAGCGGTCGCCCTTCGAACACGCGCGGAATCTCGGATGGGCCGGCGAGCGAGGTGTAGACGCACGGCGATACCGAGCCGTCGGAGCCGACGAACAGGATCTTCAGCGGATTGAGGTCGCACACCGCCATCTCGCGGAACTGCAGCCGGTAGGGGCGGAACGCGATGCCGGCCGCGCGCGCCGCCGCAGCCGCCTCGTCTAGCACCGCGCGGCACGCCCGCGCCGGCGGCGAGCCCGAATAGGCCCGCAGCGCGTCGAGCCCGGGGGTGATCACGTAGTCGAGGTTGGTCGCCACGAGCTCGTCGGCGCCGAGCTGCGCCGCGAGCTGCACCGCTTGCGGCAGCTCGGCGAGGTTCGCCGGCGTCATGAGGTAGAAGACCTCGATCTTCGGCGTGGCGCTGCGCAGTTCGCGCCGCAACGAAGCAAAGCGGCGCAGGTTTTCCACCAGCTTCGCAAAATCGGAGCCGACGCGGATCGCCTCGTGGGTGGCGGGGCTCGCGCCGGCGATCGAAACCGCGAGGAGATCGAGCCCGAGATCGAGCAGCCGCGCGCCCGTTTGCGGCGTGAGGCGCGTGCCGTTGGTCGTGAACCCGACGCGGCAGCCCGCGCTCTTCGCGCGCGCGATCATGTCGAAGACGCGCCGGTGAAGCAGCGGCTCGCCCCAGCCCTGGAGGTAGACCCATTTCACGCGCGCGAAGGCTTCGGCGACGCGCTCGAACGTCTCCCAGGGCAGGTCGCGCTGCGCCCAGCGCTCGGCGAGCACGGTGACCGGGCACATCACGCACTTGAGGTTGCAGCGCGAGGTGACTTCGATCTGGAACGCCTCGAAGGGCCGCGCCGGCGCGCGGCCCTTGAGCCAAATGGTCATCAAAACATACTACTTGATGTCGGGCACCGGGAAGAGGACGCCGCCGAAGATGAGATACGCGAGGATCAGCGTCCAGACGACGTTGAAGGCCTGCGCGCCGAGGAACGCGAGCGCCGGCCGGCCGCCTTCCATCTTCGCCAGGTCGACGAACCTGGTTTCCAGCCCGATGCACACGAAGGCGAGCGCGAACCACCAGGTGCGGAACTCGCCGAGCGCGCTGCGCGTGCCTTCGACCGTGGCGCTCGGCAGGAAGAACGAGAACAGCGCCGAGGCGACGAGGAAGCCGAGCACGAACTTCGGGAAGCGCTCCCAGATGATGCCGGCGCTCGGCCGCTTTCCCTTCCCCGCGCCGCCCGCCGCGCCCGCCTTGTAGGTCCACCACAGCACCAGGATGAACGCGGCAACGCCGATCAGCGCGTTCTGCGAGAACTTGACGATGACGCCGGTCTTCATCGCCGCGTCGCTGATGAGCGCGCCCGCCGCCACCACCGAGGCGCTGGTGTCGAGCGTGCCGCCGAGCCAGGCGCCGGCGACGATGTCGGGAATCTGGAAGGTCTTCACCAGCCACGGCATGATCACCATCATCGGCACCGCCACGATCAGCACGAGCGAGGTCACGTAGGAGAGCTTCTTCTTGTCGCCCTGGATCGCGCCGCAGGTCGCGATCGCCGCCGACACGCCGCAGATCGCGACCGACGACGAAAGCATCGCGGCGAAGTCGTCGTCCACGCGCAGCTTGCGGCACAGCCAGAAGCAGAGATACCAGACCACCAGCACCACCAGGACCGCCTGCAGGATGCCGAGCACGCCCGCCTGCACCACCTCGAGGAACAGCAGCCCCGCGCCGAGGATCACCAGGCCGGTCTTGATGTAGAACTCGGTCTGCACCGCGGGCTTGAGCCACGCCGGCGTGCCGATGGTGTTGCTGATCAGCAGGCCCATGCCGAGCGCGAAGATCACGTACTCGACGCCCCACTCGACGAACAGGCCGTTGCCGGCGAGGAAGCGCGCCACCCAGGCGAGCACGAACACCACCACGAAGCCGATGAGGAACGCCGGCGCGACCCTGCCCGAGATCAGCCAGATGCCGAGGGAAGCGACGACCAGCCAGAGGATGCCGATGCCTGCCACTTTCGACAGGTTTGCCCAGGTGAGCACCCGCGCCTCGGCGGCTGCGGCGGCGTGGCCGCGAATCTCGCCGCCGAGCGAGCCGGCGATGGTGTTGCGCCCGCCCGCCTTGGCGAGGTCGCCCGAGCTTTTCTCGATCGCCTTGCGGTCGCCTTTCTCCAGGGCGCTCTTGAGCTCACGCGCCTTGGCGGCAACGTCCTTCTTCGGATCCTTCGCCACCCCGTCGAGCGTGGCGCCCCAGCCTGGCGTGCGCGCCGCGATCTGGCCGTCGGTAGTCCAGCGGAAGGTCGAGCTGGCGTTGGCGAGATCGACGAACTTCCAGCTGAATGCCGCGAGCGTGAGGATGATGATGAGAAAACCGATATAGACGGCAACCCAGTCCTCGGTGCGCCACTT
>DASQGB010000399.1:0-4047 GCA_035632815.1 Burkholderiales bacterium
CGTGGTGCTGCACGACAAGGACCTGTGCATCGGCTGCGGCTACTGCTTCTACGCCTGCCCGTTCGGCGCGCCGCAGTTCCCGCAGGCGGGCGCCTTCGGCCTGCGCGGCAAGATGGACAAGTGCACCTTCTGCGCCGGCGGTCCCGAGACCGACCGCAGCGACGCCGAGTTCAGCAAGTACGGCCGCAACCGCCTCGCCGAAGGGAAGCTGCCGGCCTGCGCCGAGATGTGCTCCACCAAGGCGCTGCTGGGCGGCGACGGCGACGTGATCGCCGACATCTACCGCGAGCGCGTGCTGCGCCGGGGCAAGGGCTCCGAAGTCTGGGGCTGGGGCACGGCCTACGGTCCGGGCAACCCGGCTGGCAAGCCGCCCGCCCAGCCCCAACCGCCGACGAAGTCATGAGATACATCCTCATGGCGGCCGTAGCCGCGGTTCTTTCGGGTTGTGGCGAGCGCGAGCAGGTCGTCGTCTACAAGCAGGGCAAGTACCAGGGCAAGCCCGACGCTCGCTCCTGGGAAAACGAGCCGCTGGCGCAGGAGTTCCGCGGCGGCAAGTGGAACAAGGGCGACCGCGCGAGCTGGGAAGAGTCGATCAAGAACCGCCAGCTCGCCCAGCACGAGCACCGGCGTATCTACCAATAGAGGTCGGGATGCTGAAATCATCCAGGCTCTGCCTGGCGCTGCTTCTCTCACTCTTCGCGAGTGCCGCGCTCGCGCAGGCGCAGACCGAAGTCCAGCAGCAGCAGCAGCGCCAGGTGACGCAGCCGGGCAACAACGCGCCGGTATGGCGCGAAGTGCGCAAGGAAGGAGAGCAGCACACCACCACCGTCAGGGGACGCGAGACCGGCGTCCTCGTGCAGTCGGCGGGCGACACCTGGCGGCGCATCCGCAACGGCCCGGTGACGTTCTACGGCGGCTGGCTGGTGGTCCTGGTGAGCGTCGCGATCCTCGCCTTCTATTTCGCCAAGGGCCCGGTCAAGCTGCATGACCGGCCGAGCGGTCGGCTGATCCATCGTTTCAGCTCGATCGAGCAGGTGGTGCACTGGTGCACCGCCATCAGCTTCGTGGTGCTCGGCCTGTCGGGCCTGATCATGCTGTTCGGCAAGTACATCCTGCTGCCGGTGATCGGCTACACGCTGTTCGCCTGGCTCACGGCGCTCGCCAAGAACCTGCACAACTTCGTCGGGCCGTTCTTCATCGTCGCGGTGCTCGCGATGATCGTGATGTGGCTGCGCGACAACCTGCCGCGCGCCTACGACTGGCAGTGGTTCCGCAAGTCGTGGGCCTTCTTCACCCGCGGCGAGCATATCCCCTCGGGGCGCTTCAACGCCGGCGAGAAGGGCTGGTTCTGGTTCGGCGTGGTCGGGCTGAGCGTGATCGTGGCCTGGAGCGGACTCATCCTGCTGTTCCCCAACTTCGACCAGACGCGCTCGACCATGCAGTGGGCCTGGGTGTGGCACGCCGTTGCGGCGCTGTTCTACGTCGCCATGTCCCTCGGCCACATCTACATGGGCACCATCGGCGTCGAGGGTGCCTACGGCAACATGCGCACCGGCTTTACCGATGAAACCTGGGCGAGGGAGCACCACGAGATCTGGTATCGCGAGGTCAAGCCGGGCAAGGGCGCGGCGCAGGGCGGCGCGGTGCCTGCCGGCGCTCCGCACGCTCCGAGGACTCCGCTATGAAGGAGAAATCATGAAAGCGATTCTCGCTGCAGTGGCTGCGGGACTGATGATCGGCGCCATCGCTGCCTCCCACGCCAAGCTGCCGGCCGCGCCGCCAAAGAGCGAGGCCGAGAAAAAAGCCGACGCCGACAAGGCGGCCGCGACGAAGGCGAGCGAGACCGAGCTCAACGCCAAGGCGCAGGACAAGGCTGTCGCCAATTACAAGAAGAACAAGGGCGTTTCCATGGACGTGAAGAAGAAATGAGGCCCGCCACTCTGGCTCTCGCACTGGCGGCGCTGGCCGGCTGCCAGAGCATTCCGTCCGACGCGCCGCGCGCCACCGCCAGGCTCGAGCCGACGCGCAACAACAAGGCGTCCGGAACGGTCAATTTCTATCAGATCGGCAGCAAGGTGCGCGTCGTCGCGAACGTCAGCGGACTGACGCCGAATCGCGAGCACGGCTTCCACGTCCACGAGGCCGGCGACTGCAGCTCGGGCGACGGCATGAGCACCAAGGGACATTTCAATCCCCTGGCCAAGCCGCACGCCCACTACAGCAGCTCCGACCGGCACGCCGGCGACATGCCGGCGCTCAAGGCAGACGCGAGCGGCAACGCCAAGCTCGAGATCGATCTCGACGTCATTACCGTCACGCCCGGGCCGACCAGCGTCGTCGGGCGCGGCCTGATCGTGCATGCCGATCCCGACGACTACAAGACGCAGCCGACCGGCAACGCTGGGGCGCGCCTCGCCTGCGCGGTGATCGGAAGAGGCTAGCTACCGTTTAGTGAGGAGGAGGGGCCGGAAGGGCGCCGCAAGGCGCCCTTTCGTTTTTCTAAGCACCTTCTACCAGAACCAGTTTCCCTTTCGACGCTTTCTGCCGCAGCTTGATGAGCGGCGCGTACTCGGGCGAGCGATACCACTTGAGGGCCTGCTCCATCGTGGGGAACTCGAGCACCACCAGGCGCTTGGGCGCAGTGCCTTCCAGCGCTTCGCTCCTGCCGCCCCGCACGATGAATTTCCCGCCGTACTTGGTGACGACCGCGAGCACCTGCTTGCGGTATTCCTCGTAGGGGCCTGGGTCGGTGACCTCGATTTCTCCGATGACATAGGCTGCCATGCGTTCTCCGTTCAGGTGAAGACTTCGAGCAGCATACCCAGCAGCGCCATGACCGTCACGGTTTCGACCAGGCCACGATGCAGCCGCAGCATCAGCACGCCCGCCAGCAGCGCGAGCGCAAAGGCCCTGAGATCCAGCGTCGCGGGATCGAATGCATACCAGCGCAGCGGGCCGGCGCGCGTTTCCTCGACCTGCGGAAACAGCACATGCAGCGCGAACCAGACGGTGAGATTGAGGATCACGCCGACGACCGCGGCGGTGATCGCCGCGAGCGCGCCGGAGAGGCGCCGATTGGAGCGCAGCTGCTCGATGTAAGGCGCGCCGGCGAAGATCAGCAGCATGGGCGGCACGAAGGTGACCCAGGTGGTCAACGCCGAGCCCAGGACGCCGGCGTTGACCGGCGAGAAGGGCAGCGGGTCGCGGTAGGCGGCAAGAAAGCCGACGAACTGCGTAACCTTGATCAGCGGACCGGGCAGGGTTTCGGCCAGGCCCAGGCCATCCACCATTTCCGGCGCGGTCATCCAGCGGTAGGCCTCGACCGCCTCCTGCGCCATGTAGGCGAGCAGCGCATACGCGCCGCCGAAGCTCACCACGGCAAGCTTCGAGAAGAAGAGCCCGATGTCGGCGAGCACGTGCTGCGGACCGAGCATCACGGCCACCAGTGCGACAGGCGCCCACCACAGCACGACGCCGGTCGCGGCGGCGATCGCGGCCTGCCGCCATCGCCCGGGTGCGTGTTGCTTGACGGAGCTTTCCCCTGGTGATCGCGTGGTGGAATAGCCCACTACCGCCGCCCCCGCGACGATCAGCGGAAACGGCAGGTCGAAGAAAAAGATACCCACGAACGCGAGGCCAGCCAACCCCATGAGGAGGCGCGACTTGAGGGAGCGGCGGCCGATGCGGATCAACGCCTCGACCACGATCACCAGGACCGCGGCCTTGATGCCGAAGAGAGCGCCGTCCACCACCGGAATGCCGCGGCCGAGCACGTAGAGCAGGCTGAAGGCCAGCATCACCAGCGCTCCCGGAAGTACGAACAGAATGCCCGCGGCGAGCCCGCCGCGGATGCCGTGCAGGAGCCAGCCGACGTAGGTCGCCAGCTTTTGCGCTTCCGGGCCTGGCAGGAGCATGCAGAAGTTGAGCGCGTGGAGGAAGCGCGACTCGTCGACCCACTTCTTCTCGTCGACGAGGATGCGGTGCATGAGCGCGATCTGGCCGGCCGGGCCGCCGAAGCCGATGCAGCCGATCTTGAGCCACACCCGG
>DASQGB010000400.1:0-3465 GCA_035632815.1 Burkholderiales bacterium
GCTGCACTGACTCCATTGCGCGCAGATCGGCGCGCCAGAGCTGCGGCGTGATCTCCACGCGCGTATAGCCGCGATAGCGGCTGTCGGCGAGCAGGATGTGCGGGTTGTCGGGCAGGTACTGGTTCAGGCGCTCCTGCGCCCAGGCCTGCGAGGTGATCGAGGTGCCGACGAACTCGCTCGCCATCACCGGTGCCCCCGGATCGTCGAAGTCGAGCTTCAGCCGATTCACGTTGAACGAGTGCACGTCGCCCCCCAGCACGACCGGGTTGGATTTTTTCCCCAAGGACTCCAGCAAACGCCGGCGCGCCGCGGGGTATCCATCCCAGCCGTCGGTCCACGCTCTGCGGCCGGGCCCGGGTTTCGTGTCGAACTGCGCCATCGGCGTCTGCTGCGCGATCACGTTCCACGCTGCGCGCGATTCGCCGACGGCGGCGTCGAGCCAGCGTTCCTGCGCGCGGCCGAGCATCGAGCGCCCGGGCGCGGCAAGTTGCGGGCACAGCTCGATGTCGATGGTATTGGAGCCGCCGCTGCGGCCGCGCCGCGGGCAGGCGTGCCATGACCGGTACTGCCGGTCATCCAGGAGATAGAAGCGCGCCAGCGCACCCCAGTCGAGATGCGTGTAGATGCGCATGTTCGCGCCGTCGGGCTTCATGCGCGGCGGCAGCGGCATGTGCTCGTAATAGGCGCGGTAGGCCGCCGCGCGGCGCTCGAGGAACCTGTCGCGCTCCATGCCGTCCGAGGGGCGGTCGTCGGCGTAGTCGTTGTCGACCTCGTGGTCGTCCCAGGTCACGATCCACGGGCAAGCGGCGTGCGCCGCCTGCAGATCCGGATCGCCGCGGTAGAGCGAATAGCGCGCGCGGTACTCCGCCAGGGAGTAGGGCTCCGCCGAGGCGTGACTGCGCACGTGCTCCTTGCCCCAGGTCGACTCGTAGATGTAGTCGCCGAGGAAGGCGATCAGGTCCGGTTGGTCGGCGGCCATGTGGCGGTAAGCGTTGAAATAGCCCTGCTCGTAATGCTGGCAGGAAGCAAAGGCGAAGCGCAGGCGCTGGGCCGGCACGCCCGCGGCGGGCGCGGTGCGCGTGCGGCCGACGGGACTCTGCGCGTCGCCCGCCGTGAAGCGATACCAGTACCAGCGATCGGGCTCGAGGCGCGGCACCTCGACATGGACCGAGTGCGCCCATTCCGGGTCCGCTGCTACTTCACCGGCAGAAATCCGCAGCCGCAGCGCTTCGTCGCCGAAAATCTCCCAGCGCACCGGGATCGCTCTGGGCTCGAGGTCGCCGGTGAGCCGGGTCCACAGCACCACGCTCGCGGCGCCCGGATAGCCCGAGGCGACTCCGAGCGTGAACGGATAGGAATCGAATCGCGGCCGCAGCGCGCAGGCGTTCGACGCCGCCAGCGCGCCCAGCGTCAGCAGGAAGCGGCGGCGGTCGATCATGGTGAGAGCATATCCGGTCCCTGTTTCAGAGTGCTGACTAGGCTGGCGAGCCATATGCGCTTACGTCCGCTTACAAAATTCGCACGGTGACCGCTGTGCTCGCCGTGCACCTCTTGTGGCTGGAAGGCGTTACTCCCGGCATGCGAGGGTGCACGCATGTGCCGCAGGCCTCCGGTGGCCGGATGTACCGGCCGCGCAGTCCGCGCGCGTCGGCGCTATATCAGTGCGCCACCCGGCATGCGCCGGAGTTGAAGGCGGGTGGCCAGTTCGGCCGTCGCGTCGAGGAGAGCGTCATCAAACGGTTCCTCGAATGCGGCGACCCGCAGCACGGCTTCGCCAGGATTTACTGCGATCAGTGCCGGCGCGCCTGCATCCTCGCGTTTTCGTGCAAGGCGCGGTACTTCTGCCCAAGCTGCCACCAAAAGAGAGTGCTGGCGTACGGCTGTACGTGCTCCTTTCGCCGCATCGCGCGCACCTTTTCGCCGTGACGGCGTAAACGCCGCGCCGATTACCAGCCGGCGCGCGCGCGGTCGGCCGCGTGCAGCCGCTCGGCGAGCTGCTCGAGCAGTCGCCGCGTCTGCTCGGGATGCTCGGCGATCACGTGCGCGAAATTCTTCTGCGTGACGGTGCGAAGCTCAGAGTCTTCGACGGCGACGACCGTGGCCGAGCGCGGCAGATCCAGCAGCAGCGCCATCTCGCCGAACCAGTCCCCGGGCTTGAGTGTGCCCAGCACGATCTCGGCGCCGTCCTCGGTGCGCTTGCGCACTTCCAGCAGTCCGCGCTCCACCATGTAGGCGTAGTCCGCCGATTCGCCCTCGCGGAAGACGACGGTGCCGGCCTTGACGACCCGATACGCGCAGTCGAGAAAGATGCAGCGGTAGCGCTCGGTGTGGAAGAGCTTGGCGCATCCGCCCCGGTCCTTCTTCGCGACGAGCTGGACGAACAGCAGCACCGCCAGCACGGCGCCCACGGGCGGCCCGAGCCAGTAGAGCCACTGGTCGGTGTAGGTGTTGGTGAGCAGCGAAGGCGCGAAGCTGCGCGCGGGATTGAGACTCGTGCCGGAAATCGGCGCTTCGACGAAGACGAGGAACGCGACGAGCGCGCCCGCGAGATACGGCGTCTTCGTCGCGAAGCGCTGGTTGTTCACGCAGAAGAGGATGAGCGCGACGAGCAGGAACGTGATCACGATTTCGGCGATGAACGCCGTCAGCGCCGAGTAGCCTTCACCGGGAAGCGTGATGCCGAGCTGCACGCTCTGCGCGTACGCGCCGCCGATCATCGCCACCACGAACACGCCCACCGTCGCGCCCGCGATCTGCGCGGCGGCGTAGGCGAGCGCATCGCGCGTCTGCACCTGCCCTTTCCACCAGAAGCCGAACGTCACCGCGGGATTCAGGTGGCCGCCGCTGCGCTGCCCGAGCGGCGAGAGCACCACGGCGGTCGCCCCGCCGGCGAAGATGATTCCGGTGATGAGCCGCCGCACGTCGTCGGACGGAATCCAGGTCCGGAGCGGCGTCGCGGCGGCGAACATCACGGTGACCGCGCCGATGCCGATGATCATCATGATCGCCGTGCCGAGGAATTCGGCGAAGTACTCGGGAAGATGGTCTTTCATCGGGGCGTTCGCATTATTGCGGATACTATATCGCGCGCCGGTGCGCCAAGGCGCACCCTACCGCGCCGCCGCTCACGCGGTGACGATGACGGCCACGCCTGCGACGGCGAGGATTTTTTAATAATGGCCCGCGACGTGACATAAGCGCCAATTGTGCGACGCTGCGCGAGGGCAATGTAGCGCGAACGCGGAGGTTTCATGAAACGTTGCGCGGGCGGTCCCGGATTGATTTTCCTATCCGTTTATCTTGACGAAGCGCGCGCCGAAATTGAGCGAGGCGAATTCGTCACTCTTGAGGAGTGCAATGCGCACGCTGAGGCCCACGTCAAGAATTTGCCCGGTCCCTGCGGAACCATGGTGGCGATCCTTGGATGTCGGAACATGACATCATGGCGGGGAACGATTGGTTGAC
>DASQGB010000401.1:0-1563 GCA_035632815.1 Burkholderiales bacterium
AAACCGCGCACGCCGCCTTCCTTGATCCGCGCGCGGCTCTCGGTCCACTCGGTCTCCATCACGCCGGCCTCGGGAACCTCGAGCTTCACCAGGAAGCCGAGCTCCTGCCAGAAGGCCTTCACCGCCGGCCAGACGCGCTCCGGGGGCTCCTGCACCACCAGCCAGCGCTGCGTCCCCGAGCGCTCGACGCGCATACCCTCGTTCTCGGGCAGCAGCGCCGTCGGGGAGACCGCAGCAGCCGCGCGCGGCTGATCGCGGCGCTCGGCCTGGTAGCCCGAGAGCGTCGCCGAGGACTTGCCGTCCTCGGGAATGGCGTAGCGGCTGTCTCGCTGCGGCGAGGTGAGATCGGGCGGAACCTCGAGCGGCGGCAGCGACCCGGCCTTCTTGTAGTCGACCTTGCCGTCGATGAAACTCGAAGCCGCGCTGCAGCCTGCCAGGAGAACGACCGCGGCCGCCTCCAGGAACCTGCGCATCAAGCGCGGCCTTCGACGACTCGCAGCCCAGGCAGCGAAATGCCGGCGTCGTGCAGCGCCTCGCGCACCGTCTGGTGGAAGCGCTCGGCGAGCGGCGAGAGCGGCAGGCGCAGGCCGGGCTCGATCATGCCCATCTCGCCCAGCGCCCATTTCACCGGGATCGGGTTGGCCTCGACGAACAGCTTCTGATGCAGCGGCAGCAGCCTGAGGTTCAGCTCGCGCGCCTTCTTGAGGTCGCCGACGAGCGCCGCGGCGCACATCTGGCGCATCGGCTTGGGCGCGACGTTGGCGGTCACCGAGATCACGCCGTGGCCGCCGAGCAGGATCAGCGCGAGCGCGGTGGCGTCGTCGCCGCTGTAGATCGCGAAATTGCGCGGCAGCCGCTTGATCAGCTCGGTGCCGCGCTCGATGTTGGCGGTCGCGTCCTTGATGCCGATGATTCCCGGCACCTGCGCGAGGCGCAGCATGGTGTCGTTCTGCAGGTCGGCGACCGTCCTGCCGGGCACGTTGTAGACGATCATCGGCAGGTCGACCGACTCCGCGATCTTGCGGAAGTGGCGGTACAGCCCTTCCTGCGTCGGCTTGTTGTAGTACGGAACGACCGACAGGCAGGCGGTCGCGCCGTTTTGTTTCGCCGAAGCGGTCAACTCGATCGCTTCCGCGGTGGAATTGGCGCCGGTGCCTGCGATCACCGGGATGCGGCCCCTCGAGTGCTCGACCGCGATGCGGATCAGCTCCTTGTGCTCGTCGACATTCACGGTCGGAGACTCGCCGGTGGTGCCGACCACCACGATGCCGTCGGTGCCTTCGGCGACATGCCAGTCGATGAGGGATTTGAAGCGCGCGAGGTCGAGGCGGCCGTCCTCGTGCATCGGAGTGACGATGGCGACCAGGCTTCCGGTAATCATGGCTGGATTCTAACTCCTCCGATCGCGCCCCGCGTCGCGCAAAGGCGCTGGATGGCGGCCGGCTTCGGCCGCGCCACCTCGCCCTGCTCGAAAGCCACCACCGTGAGCGCGCCGAACGCCTGCAGCAGCTCCCCCGGGCGCAGCAGGAAGTCCGGGTTGGACGGCCGGCCGAACTTCTCGTT
>DASQGB010000402.1:0-9847 GCA_035632815.1 Burkholderiales bacterium
GTCTCCTATGGCAAGGCGACGACTTTCCTGCCGCTCGCGGATCTCCTGCGCGGCTACTTCAAGATCGAGTCGCGCGACGACATCCGCGCCATCCGCGCCAAGGCGACCGGCAACCTGCTCACGCTCGACGAAGGGCTGAAGGACACCGTCGCCCCGGTGCTCTGGCTGCTCGATGCCCTGCCCGAAGACAGCGAATTCCTCGCCTCCGATCCTGCCGGGCGCCGCCACCGGACCCTTGCGGCGGTGAAGCGCGTGCTCTTGCGCGAGAGCCAGGTGCAGCCGCTGCTGCTCATGTTCGAGGACCTGCACTGGGTCGATGCCGAAACCCAGGGCTTCCTCGACAGCTTCGTCGAGAGCATCCCGGCTGCGCCCATCCTGCTCGCCGTGAACTACCGGCCCGAATACCGGCATGGCTGGGGAAGCAAGACCTACTACCGCCAGCTGCGCATCGATCCGCTTCCCCCGGAGAGCGCGAGCGATCTGCTCGAGTCGCTGCTCGGCGCCGAGCCGAGCGTCGCACCACTGAAGCCCTTACTCATCGGGCGGACCGAAGGCAATCCGCTATTCCTCGAAGAGAGCGTGCGCACGCTCGTCGAGACTGGAGCGCTAGAAGGCGCGCGCGGCGCGTACCGGCTTGTCCACGGCCTGCAGAACATCAGCGTCCCGCCGACCGTGCAGTCGATCCTCGCCTCGCGCATCGATCGCCTCGCGCCCGAGGACAAGCGCCTGCTGCAGGCAGCAGCGGTGGTCGGCACCGATGTGCCGTTCGCGCTGCTGCAGGCCACCGCCGAGCTCGACGACGACAAGCTGCACCAAGGCCTCGCCCGGCTCCAGGCTGCCGAGTTCGTCTACGAGGCGCGCTTGTTTCCCGAGCTCGAATACTCGTTCAAGCACGCGCTCACCCATGAAGTAGCCTACGGAAGCGTCCTCCAGGAGCGGCGTCAGGCGCTCCACGCGCGGATCGTCGAAGCAATTGAGCGACTCTACGCCGAACGGATCGCGGAGCAGGCCGAGCTGCTCGCGCATCACGCATTGCGCGGCCGGGTCCTGGCGAAGGCGGTGAAGTATCTGCGCCTGGCGGGAAGCCGAGCCGCCGCGCGCTCGGCCAATCCCGAGGCGGTCGGGTTCTTCGAGCAGGCCCTGGCGCTGCTCGACCAATCTCCGCAGACGCCCGAGACGTCGAGCGAAGCGCTCGACATCCGCATTGCGCTCGGCCCCGCCCTGATTGCGATCAAGGGCCCACCCTCGCCCGAAGTGCAACAGTCCTATGATCGAGCGCTTGAGCTCGCCAATCGGCTGGACGACGACTCGCGCCGCTTTCCAGTGCTCTGGGGCCTTTGGTACGTGAAATACACGCGCGGGGAATACCCCGCAGCGATTGTTGCCGGCGAGCAACTGCTCGCTGCCGCTCAGTCCGGAGACGACAGCGGCCGGCTTCTGGAAGCGCACCACTCGATGTGGCCGACGCTGGCGGCAATGGGCCGGGGAAAGGCGGCGTTGCCTCATCTGGAACGCGGACTCGCTCTGTACGACCGCGAGCGGCATAGCGGGCAGGCATTCCTCTACGCCGGACATGACGCCGGCGCTTGCTGCCAGTGGCACCTTGCAATGGTCCGATGGGCGCTTGGCTTTCCCGATGCCGCCCTGCGGCACATGAAGGACGGGCTGCGGCTTGCCGAGGATCTAGGGCACCCTTTGACGACAGCCATCGCGCTATGGTTCGCGAGCTGGCTGCA
Source organism: Burkholderiales bacterium (assembly GCA_035632815.1). Lineage (GTDB taxonomy): Bacteria > Pseudomonadota > Gammaproteobacteria > Burkholderiales > SG8-39 > SCGC-AG-212-J23. Next base: position 1,737 of record DASQGB010000402.1, read on the forward strand.
CTACCAGCGGGGCCAGTCCGAGGAGGCGACGGTTTTCGCGGAGAAGATGATCGCGATGGCGGACACGGGGATCTTCGCTAGCTGGGTCGACGCCACCAAGCTTCTTCGCTATGCCAGCACCGGCAAGCGCGAAGCGAAGGCACTTGATGAGCTGCGTCACCGCATCGAATCACGGGTCATCACGGCCTGGCGCAGGATGCAATCGCTGTGCCTTCTCGCGGAAATGTTCGGCGAGGCAGGCGATCCGCAGCAAGGCAGAGCCGTTCTGGCGGCGCTTCGTTCGGGCGATCTTGCGGAATTCTATGGATCCGAACTGTTGCGGATCGACGGAGAGTTGCTCCTCAAGTCCGCCGCGCCAGATGCTGAGGCGGCCGAACGCTGCTTTACAAGTGCGATCGAGCTTGCGCGCGAGCGGGAGGCGAAGTCCTTCGAGCTGCGGGCGGCGATCAGCCTCGCGCGGCTCTGGCAACGGCAGGGAAAGGGCGCCGAAGCTTACCGGGCTCTTTCCGGCCTCTACGGCTGGTTCACGGAAGGCTTCGATACCGCGGACCTGCGTTGCGCCCGGGCGCTGCTCAAGGAGCTGTCATAAAGATTTCCAATAGCGTGTTGAGGAAGCGCTGGCCGCGCGCGCTGGGCCGGATGCGCTTCCAGTCGCGCTCGATGAGACCCTGCTTTTCGGCCTCTTGCAGTTGCCGATCTATCGAAGCGAGGAGAAGGCCGGTACGCTCGCCGAACAGCTTCACCTCAAACCCATCCACCAGGCGCAGCGCGTTCAGCATGAACTCGAAGGGAAGCTCCGCCGGGCTGATTTTCAGGTTTTGGATTTCTGAACTTTTCATGTATTGCGCGGGCTGCTTTACGCGCTCGTGACGCGTGATGCGGTCCGGAAAGCTGATTTTGCCGTGAGCGCCGGCGCCGATGCCGAGGTAGTCGCCGAACTCCCAGTAGTTGACGTTGTGCCTGCAGCGCCGGCCGGCGCGCGCGAAGGCCGAGGTCTCGTAGTGCTCGTAGCCGGCGGCGCCGAGGAGCTCCTCGGCCACGAGCTGCATGTCGGCGCACAGGTCATGCTCCGGCAGGGGCGGCGGCTTGCTCCAGAACACGGTGTTCGGCTCGATGGTGAGCTGGTAGGCCGAGATGTGCGGCACGCCGCAGGCGAGCGCCTGCTCGATGTCGGCGCGCGCCATGGCGGCGCTTTGCCCCGGCAGCCCGTACATCAGGTCGAGGTTGACGTTGTCGAAGCTCTCCAGCGCGACGCCGATGGCGCGCCGCGCCTCGGCGGCCGAGTGAATGCGGCCGAGCCTCGAGAGCATCGCGTCGTCGAAGCTCTGCACGCCCACCGAGATGCGGTTGACGCCCGCCTGGCGGAAGCCCTGGAAGCGCCCCGCCTCGACGGTACCGGGGTTGGCCTCGAGGGTGATCTCGGCATCGGGCTCGAGCGTCAGGCGGGCGCGCACGCCGGACAGCAGCGAATCGATCGACTCCGGCGAAAACAGGCTCGGCGTGCCGCCGCCGATGAACACGCTGACGATGCGCCTTCCCCAGACTGCGGGTATCAGATCCTCCAAATCAGAGAATAATCTCTCGACATACTCGCGCTCCGGCAGCGCGCCCGCGCGCTCGTGCGAGTTGAAATCGCAGTACGGGCATTTGCGCACGCACCAGGGGATGTGCACGTACAGCGCGAGCGGCGGCAGCAGCGCGAGCCGCACCGCGCCGGGACGCTCGAGGACGGCGCTATTCATCGAGCAGCCCGAGCAGCTTGCGCAGCGCGATGCCGCGGTGGCTGATGCGGTTTTTCGCGGCCGGATCGAGCTCCGCGGCGGTTTTCTGCAGCTGTGGGATGAGGAACAGCGGGTCGTAGCCGAAGCCGTTCGTGCCGCGCGGCCGCCGCGCGATCTCGCCGCGCCAGAGGCCTTCGGCGACCAGCGGACGGGCATCCTGCGGGTGGCGGACCATGACCATCAGGCAGCAGTAATAAGCCCTTCTCTCGTCCTCGAGCGCAGATAGAAGCTTGCGGTTATTCCGGGAATCGCGCTGCTCGCGGCTGCCTTCGCGGCCCGCATAGTACGCCGAATGCACGCCGGGCTCGCCGCCCAGCGCCTCGACGCACAGGCCAGAGTCGTCGGCGAGCGCGGGAAGGTTCGACGCGCGGCTCGCATGGCGCGCCTTGGCGAGGGCGTTCTCGAGAAAGGTGGCGTGCGGCTCGCCGGCTTCCTCGATGCCGAGTTGGGACTGGGGAACAAGGTCGATTTGCACCTGTGAAAACAAAGCTTGGATTTCCCTGAGCTTGCCGGGGTTGCCCGACGCCAGGACGACCTTCACAAGCCGAGGGCGCGCTTCTGGTGCCCGATCAAGGTGGCGATGCCCCCTTCGGCGAGGGCCAGCAGGGCGTCGAGCTCGGCGCGCGCAAAAGGCTCGCCTTCCGCCGTGCCCTGCACTTCGACCACGCCGCCCGCGCCGGTCATGACGATGTTCATGTCGCAGCCGCAGGCCGAGTCCTCCGCGTAGTCGAGATCGAGGACCGGCTTGCCGGAGTAGATTCCGACGGAGACGGCGGCAACGAAATCTCGAATTGGAAGAGAATTGATAAGCGCTTTCTTTTGCAGCCAACCCATTGCATCGTGGAGGGCGACGAAGGCGCCGGTGATGGCCGCGGTGCGCGTGCCGCCGTCGGCCTGCAGCACGTCGCAGTCGACCTGGATGCTGCGCGGGCCCAGCGCCCGGAGGTCGACCACCGCGCGCAAGGCCCGCCCGATAAGCCGCTGGATCTCCTGCGTTCGCCCCGACTGCTTGCCGCGCGCCGCCTCGCGCTCGCTGCGCGTGTTGGTGGCGCGAGGCAGCATGCCGTACTCCGCGGTTACCCAGCCGCGGCCGCTGTCTTTGAGGAATGGCGGCACGCGCTCCTCCACCGACGCCGTGCACAGCACGCGCGTGTCGCCGAACTCGACCAGCACCGAGCCCTCGGCGTGGCGGGTATAGGCGCGCTGGATGCGCACCCGACGCAGCTCGTCGGCCCGCCTGCCGCTCGGCCTCATTGCGTGTTCTTGCGCAGCGCTGCCTTGATCTCGGCGATCGCCTTCTCGATGTCCTCGTCGGACATGCGCATGAAGTCGAGGTCGGTAGCAGTCAGGTCCTGCACGTCGGTCGGCAGGTCGTAGCGCGGGATGGTTCGCGGCCCTTCGTCGGCGGCGACTTCCTCCTCGCCCCAGGTCATCGCCAATACCGATACATTGTCGCAGTCGGGGCCGGCGCGGCGCTCGGCGAGGGCCATCAGCTCGGGGATCGCTTCCTTCAGCTGCCGCGACAGCAGCTCGTGGATGATCTGGCGCTGCGTCAGCGGGCCCCAGAACCCGTCGGAGCACAGCAGCACCACGTCGCTCCTGGCGAGGCGCGCCCGCGACGCCGGCTCCGGGCGCGGCGCCTGATAGCCGCCCAGGCATTGCAGCAGGCGGTTGCGCTCCGGGTGGGTGGTCATCGCCTCCTCGCGGACGCGGCCTTGGTCGACGAGCTGCTGCACCAGCGTATGGTCGCGCGTGCGATGCAGCACCTGGCCCTGGCGGAGCACGTACAGGCGGCTGTCGCCGACGTGGGTCCAGTAGGCGTAACCGTCCTGCACGACACAGGCGACGATCACCGTGCGCGGCGTGTCCGCAAGCTCGAGCTTCTGCGCCTCGCGCAGGATCGCGGCATGCGCCGCGCCGAAGACGCGTCCGAGGAAGGCCTCGGGGTCGGCGAGCTTCGGCTGCGCCTCGCGCGTGAACGCGGCGCCGACCAGCTCGATGGCGAGCTGCGCGGCGACCTCGCCACGCAGGTGCCCGCCGAGGCCGTCGGCGACCACCATCAGCAGCGACGCCGGCGTCCGCCAGGTGCCGATGCGGTCCTGGTTGACGTGGCGCGCGCCGACGCGGCTATCCTGAACGATCGCGTACTTCATTGCGCGTCCATTTTAGGAGCATGCCCTTGGCCTGGTCGAGAAACGAGCCCTTGCCGCCTCGCGCCGGCGCCCTTTCCTCGAGCAGCGCTTTCTGCAGCGCGAAAACGCTCTGCGGGCGCTCGAGGTGGTCCAGGCGCAGGCACCAGTCGATGGTGTCGAGCAGCTGAGCCGAGTATCTGCCGGCAAAGGCGCGGCTCGCGGGTACCAGGCTGTCGTTCTCCAGGCGCGCGTCGGCCGCCGGCGGCGCCGCGCCGGCGAGGCAGGCGTACAGGGTGGCGCCGACCGAGTAGATGTCGCTCCACGGGCCGAGCTCCGAGCGCTTCACGTGCTGCTCGGGCGAGGCGAAGCCCGGGGTATACGTCGGCGGCAGCTTCATCCCCTCCGCCGAGAGCGCCTGACGGGCGGCGCCGAAGTCGACCAGGAGCGGGGTGCCGTCGTTGCGCAGATAGATGTTGGCCGGCTTGATGTCGAGGTGCAGGAGCTTGTTCGAATGCACTTCGCGCAGCCCGTTCAGGAGCTGGGTGAACGTGGCACGTACCCAGGCCTCGTCGACGGGGCCGCGGTGCTGGTGTACGTGCTCCTGCAGGGAGCGTCCGCGCTCATAGCGCATCACCAGGTAGACCGTGTCGTTGGCGCGGAAGAAATTGAGCACTCGCACCACGTTGGGGTGCGACAGGTGCGCAAGCGCCCGCCCCTCCTCGAAGAAGCACTTCATGCCGTAGCGGAACTTGGTCATGTCCTCCGCCGAAAGCGCCACCGGCGCTGCCGCGCCGGTGCGAATCGGGATCGTCGAGGGCAGGTATTCCTTGATCACCACGGGCTGCTGATTCTCGTCGTGCGCCAGGTAGACGAACGAGAAGCCGCCGCTCGCGAGCAGCCGCAGAATCTCGTAGTTATCGACCCAGCTGCCTTCGGGAAGCGGCTGGTTGGCTTGCGAGGGCATCTCCCCTATGATTTTGTCATAGATGATCCAGAGCATGACCGGCTACGCGGCTGCGTCCGCCGATTCCCCGCGCGGCACCCTGAGCATCGAGCTGCGCTCGGTGAATGCGCGCTTCCTCGACGTGCAGCTGCGCGTCGCCGAGGAGCTGCGCGCGCTCGAGCCGATGCTGCGCGAAATGATCAGCGCGCGCCTTGCGCGCGGCAAGGTCGATTGCCGGGTGTTTTTCAGCGCGACGGGCGCGCCGGCGGCGCAACGCCTCAACCCGGAGGCGCTCGAGCGCCTCGCCGGTCTGGCGGCAGAGGCGGCGAAAGCTTTCCCGGGGGCCGCGCCGCTACGCGTCGCGGACGTTCTGCGCTGGCCAGGGGTGGTTGCCGAGGCGCCGGCGGAGGAGGAGCAGACGCGCGCCGCCGCCGAGCGCATCGGCCGCCGCGCGCTCGACGAGCTCACCGCGGCGCGCGCACGCGAAGGCGCAAAGCTCGCCGCGGCGATCCGCAGCCACGTCGCCGTCATGCGCGGCCGGCTCGAGCAAGCCGCTCCGCTCGTGCCGCAGTCGCTCGCCGCCTACCAGGCGAAGCTCGGCGAGCGACTAAGGGAAGCGCTCGGTTCGGCCGACGACGAGCGCATCCGCGCCGAGATGGCGGTGTTCGCGGTGAAGGTCGACGTCGACGAGGAGCTCACCCGGCTGCGCGCGCACCTGGGCGAGGTCGAGCGCACGCTCGACAAAGGCGGCGCAGTCGGCAAGCGCCTGGACTTCCTCGCCCAGGAGCTGAACCGCGAGGCCAACACCCTCGCCTCCAAGGCGGCGAGCCAGGCGGTGTCCGACTGCGCGCTCGAGCTGAAGCTCCTCGTCGAGCAGATGCGCGAGCAGGTGCAGAATATCGAATGAGCGGCCGATTGTTCGTAATCACCGCCCCTTCGGGAGCAGGCAAAACGTCCCTCATCGAGGCGCTGACCCGCGAGGATCCGAGCCTGCAGCTTTCGACCTCCTACACCACGCGAGCGCCGCGGCCCGGGGAAAAGGACGGTGTCGACTACCACTTCGTAGACGAGCCCACGTTCCTCGCCATGCGCGATCGCGGCGAGTTCCTCGAGAACGCCGAGGTGCACGGCTTTCGCTACGGCACCGCCAAGCGCGTGATCAACGATGCGCTCGCCCGCGGCGAAGACCTGATCCTGGAGATCGACTGGCAGGGAGCGCGCCAGGTGCGCGCGCTGTACCCGGACTGCGTCGGCATCTTCATCCTGCCGCCGTCGATCGAGGAGCTCGAGCGGCGCATACGCGCGCGCGGCCAGGATTCCGAGGCCGTGATCCGCCGCCGCCTGGATAACGCCCGCGGCGAGATGGACCACGCCGGGGAGTTCGATTACGCTATAATTAACAAAGACTTCGATACGGCCCGGCGCAAGCTGGCTGAAGTCATCCGCGCCGAGCGCGCCAAACCTGCTTCGGAACCCTAATCGGACATCCCATGGCCCGCATCACCGTTGACGACTGCCTGAAGAGAATTCCAAACCGCTTCCAGCTCACGCTGGCCGCCACTTACCGCGCGCGCCAGCTGGGTGCCGGCGCCTCCCCGCTGGTCGAGCCGAACCGCGACAAATCCACCGTCATCGCGCTGCGCGAGATCGCGACCGGCAAGATCGGCACCGAAGTCCTGAAGCGCAACGCCACGGCGCTCGGCGGTCCCAGCTTGTAAAGACGAGGGGGTCAGGTAATCTGGCCCCTATGGCCGCTGTAGTAAGCCTTCCCGACCCCGCTCGCTTCGCCTACCTGAAGCCGAAAGACGTCGCTCGCCTGGCCGAGGCCTACCGCTTTTCGGAGGCGGCACACGCCGGCCAGACGCGCCAGTCGGGCGATCCCTACATCTCGCACCCCCTCGCGGTGGCCGAGATCCTCGCCGATTGGCACCTGGACGGCCAGACCCTGATGGCGGCGCTGCTGCACGACGTGACCGAGGACACCTCGGTGACCAAGGACGAGATCTCCGACACCTTCGGACGACCGGTGGCCGACCTGGTCGACGGCGTCTCCAAGCTCGACAAGATCGAGTTCCAGTCGGCCGAGGACGCGCAGGCCGAGAACTTCCGCAAGATGCTGCTGGCGATGGCGCGCGATGTGCGCGTCATCCTGATCAAGCTCGCCGACCGCCTCCACAACATGCGCACGCTCGGCGCGGTGGCCCCGGCCAAGCGCCGGCGCGTCGCGCGCGAAACGATGGAGATCTACGCGCCGATCGCCAACCGCCTGGGGCTGAACACGCTGTACCACGAGCTGCAGGAGCTTGCCTTCTCGCACATGTATCCGGTGCGCTTCAAGGTGCTCGCGCGGGCGACCGCCGCGGCGCGCGGCAACCGCCGCGAGATGATCGGCAGGTCGCTCGAAGCGGTGAAGAAGCGGCTGGCCGAAAGCGGCCTCCCGGCGGTGGTGCACGGCCGCGAGAAGCACGTCTACTCGACCTACCGCAAGATGATCGAGAAGCAGCTGTCGTTCTCCGAGGTGCACGACATCTTCGGCATCCGGGTAGTGGTCAAGGATGTCCCCGCCTGCTATCTCGCCATGGGGGCGCTGCATGCGCTGTACAAGCCCATCCCCGGCAAGTTCAAGGACTACATCGCCATCCCCAAGGCCAACGGCTACCAGTCGATCCACACCGATCTCATCGGTCCCTACGGGGTGCCGGTCGAAGTGCAGATCCGCACCGACCACATGCACCGGCTGGCAGAGTCGGGGGTCGCCTCGCACTGGCTCTACAAGGACGACACCGACAAGCTCTCGGAGCTGCAGAAGCAGACCCACCGCTGGCTGCAATCGCTGCTCGAGATCCAGCACCAGTCGGGCGATCCGCAGGAGTTCCTCGAGCACGTCAAGGTGGATCTGTTCCCCGACGAGGTCTACGTTTTCACTCCGAAGGGGAAGATCCTGCCGCTGCCGCGAGGCGCCACCGCGGTCGATTTCGCGTACGCCGTGCATACCGACATCGGCAACCGCTGCGTGGCGGCGAAGGTGAACGGCGAGCTGGTCGCGCTGCGCACCGAGCTGCGCAACGGCGATCGCGTCGAGATCATCACCGCGAGCCACGCCAAGCCCAATCCCGGCTGGCTGCAGTACGTGCGCACCGGCAAGGCGCGCTCGAACATCCGCCATTTCCTGAAGACCATGCACTACGAGGAGTCCGCCGGGCTGGGCGAGCGGCTGCTCGACCAGGCGCTCAAGGCGCTGAAGAGCTCGCTCGC
>DASQGB010000403.1:0-4105 GCA_035632815.1 Burkholderiales bacterium
GGCGTACGTCGTGACCAGCTTCATCACCGAGGCGGGGTTGATCGAGGCGTTGGGGTTGACCGAGATAGACGGCCGGGAAGCGCCGGCTTCCTGGACCACGGCAGCGACGCCGGCGGGCGGCACGCCGGCGGCCTTCAGCGCTTGGAGCACAGGCTTCGGCAGCGGGGCCGCGCCGGCATAGGCGCAAGTAAGCGCTGACAAAACTGCGAAAACCTTGAAAACCGCACGCAGAGGGCCTATCATTAGCACTCCCCTGTGCCGAGTGCCAAGGGTTGCGTTTTCGGCTTCGAGCATTCCAAGCCATTGTAATACATCGAGTTTTTAAATTGGGAGATTTCCGCATGAAAATCCGTCCGCTCCATGATCGCGTGATCGTCAAGCGCATCGAAGAGGAGCGCAAGACCGCCAGTGGCATCGTTATTCCGGACACCGCCGCAGAGAAGCCCGACCAAGGCGAGATCGTCGCCGTGGGCAAGGGCAAGAAGGACGACCAGGGAAAGCTGATCCCGATCGACGTCAAAGTCGGCGATCGGGTCCTGTTCGGCAAGTATTCCGGCCAGACCGTGAAGGTAAAGGGCGACGAGCTCCTCGTGATGCGCGAGGAAGACATCATGGGTGTCATCGAAGGCGCCTGAGCAGAACCAACGATTAGCTAGGAGAAGAGCAAATGCCAGCCAAAGAAGTCCGTTTCCACGAAAGCGCGCGGTCCAAGATGGTTCATGGCCTGAACATCCTGGCCGACGCGGTCAAAGTGACGCTCGGCCCCAAGGGCCGCAACGTCGTGCTCGAGCGCTCGTTCGGCGCCCCCACCGTCACCAAGGACGGCGTGTCGGTCGCGAAGGAGATCGAGCTGAAGGACAAGTTCGAGAACATGGGCGCGCAGATGGTGAAGGAGGTGGCCTCCAAGACCTCCGACGTCGCCGGCGACGGCACCACCACCGCCACCGTGCTCGCCCAGGCGATCGTGCGCGAAGGCATGAAGTTCGTCGCCTCGGGCATGAACCCCATGGACCTGAAGCGCGGCATCGACAAGGCCGTGATCGCGGTCGTCGAGGAGCTGAAGAAGGTCTCCAAGCCGTGCTCGAACTCCAAGGAGATCGCGCAGGTCGGATCGATCTCGGCCAACGCGGATCCCAACATCGGCAAGATCATCTCCGATGCCATGGACAAGGTCGGCAAGGAAGGCGTGATCACCGTCGAGGACGGCAAGTCGCTCGACAACGAGCTCGAGCTGGTCGAGGGCATGCAGTTCGACCGCGGCTACCTCTCGCCGTACTTCATCAACAACCCGGAGAAGCAGATCGCAGTGCTCGAGGACCCTTACATCCTCCTGTACGACAAGAAGATCTCGTCCATCCGCGAGCTGCTGCCGATCCTCGAGCAGGTCGCCAAGGCGGGCAAGCCGCTGCTGATCATCGCCGAGGAAGTCGAAGGCGAGGCGCTCGCCACCCTGGTGGTGAACAACATCCGCGGCATCCTCAAGACCGTCGCGGTCAAGGCGCCGGGTTTCGGCGACCGCCGCAAGGCGATGCTGGAGGACATGGCGATCCTCGCCGGAGGCACCGTCATCAGCGAGGAGCTCGGGCTGAAGCTCGAGAACGCGACGATAAAGGACCTCGGCAAGGCGAAGAAGGTCGAAGCCGGCAAGGAAAACACCACCCTCATCGACGGCGCCGGTGACAAGAAGCAGATCGAGGCCCGGGTCAAGCAGATCCGCGTCCAGATCGACGAGGCGACCAGCGACTACGACAAGGAGAAGCTGCAGGAGCGCGTGGCGAAGCTCGCCGGCGGCGTTGCGGTGATCAAGGTCGGCGCTGCCACCGAAGTCGAGATGAAGGAGAAGAAGGCCCGCGTCGAGGACGCGCTGCACGCAACGCGCGCGGCCGTCGAGGAAGGCATCGTTCCGGGCGGCGGTGTGGCCTTCATCCGCGCCAAGCAGGCGCTGGAAGGCAAGCTCAAGGGCGACAACCACGACCAGGACGCGGGCATCAAGATCGTCATGCGCGCCCTGGAAGAGCCGCTGCGCATCATCGTCGACAACGCCGGCGCAGAGCCTTCGGTGGTGCTGAACAAGGTGCTCGAGAGCAAGGGCAACTACGGCTTCAACGCGCAGACCGAGGAGTTCGGCGACATGGTGCAGATGGGCGTGATCGACCCGACCAAGGTGGCGCGCACCGCGCTGCAGAACGCCTCGTCGGTGGCCGGCCTGATGCTCACCACCGACGCGATGGTCGCGGAGCTGGTGGAAGAGAAGAAAGGCGGCGGCGGCCACGGCCACGACATGGGCGGCATGGGCGGAATGGGCGGAATGGATATGTAAGCGCATCCGTGCGCTGCTAGTTTTTTGCTGCATAGCAAAGAAATGGGCCCGAAAGGGCCCTTTTCTTTTTGTTAGACTGAATCATGCGGATCCTTGTCGCGGAGGACGACGCGATCCTTGCCGAAGCAGTCGCGCGCTCCCTGCGGCACTCGGGTTTTGCGGTCGACTGGGTTAAGAACGGCACCGAGGCCGAAGCCGCCCTCGCCACCCAGACTTTCGATCTCCTGATCCTCGACCTCGGGCTGCCCAAGCAATCCGGCCTCGACGTGCTGAAGCGCCTGCGCGGGCGCAACTCGCGCCTGCCGGTGCTCATTCTCACCGCGCTCGACGGCGTCCACGACCGCGTGCGCGGCCTCGACGCCGGCGCCGACGATTACCTGGCGAAACCGTTCGACGTGGCCGAGCTCGAAGCGCGCGTGCGCGCGCTCACGCGGCGCGGCATGGCGGGCAGCCCGACCGTCACGCAGCACGGCGCGCTCGCCTACGACCAGGTCGGACGGGTTGCGCGCCTCAAAGGCGAGCCGCTGGAGCTGTCGGCTCGCGAGATCAGCCTGCTCGAGATTTTTCTGCAGCGACCGGGCCGCATGGTGTCGAAGGACCAGCTCGTATCGCACCTGTGCGAGTGGGGCGAGGAAGTATCGCCCAACGCGATCGAGGTCTACGTGCACCGACTGCGCAAGAAGCTCGAGCCAGGGGGTGTGCGCATCATCACCGTGCGAGGCCTCGGCTACAGCCTGGAGAAGCCCGCGGCTTGATATAATCCGCGCCTTCCCGCAGCCCCGGCACGGCCAAGTAGCTCAGTTGGTAGAGCAGCGGACTGAAAATCCGTGTGTCGCTGGTTCGATTCCGGCCTTGGCCACCAACACTTCAACGACTTGCTGTTCCTGCTACAACGACCACATCAGTAGGAACCAGGCAGCAAACCCGAGGATGGACATCAGCGCGACAATTCGCCCCTGCGCGCCGAAGCGTCTTGCCGTGACCACGATTTCGCGCGTGGTTGGATAGGTCGGCCTGGAGAAGTGCCGGTATGCAGCGGCATTGCTGCGGACCTTGTAAGCGGTGTTTTGCCGCATGCTCGTTTCTTAGGAAGGCGGGTCCTGATAGTCGCTTATTCCACCCCGGGGGCGAAGGATGGAAGTCACGAGGACACTGAATCTCCACTATTCGAGTACCCTTTGCGCTCGATGCGAGTGCTTTTCCTCCTGCTCTGGTTCGCCGTTCCTGCGGCGCTCGGGGAAACAATCTCCGGCCAGGTGGTGGCCGTTGCGGACGGCGACACGCTGACCATTGTTGACGCGGCGAAACGGCAGCACAGGATCCGGCTTGCGGAGATAGATGCCCCCGAACGCAAGCAAGCGTTTGGCACGCAGTCTCGACAGTCTCTAGCGGAGCTGTGCCTCAAGAAAGAGGCGAAGGTCGAGACGCAAGGACCCGACAGTAACAAGCGCTACATCGGTCGAGTTACTTGCGACGGGGTTGACGCCAGCGCTGAACAGGTGCGCCGCGGGATGGCATGGGTGTCGGCGAAACAGACCGGACCCGCCTCCCCGCTCTACGAGCTGGAGGCTCACGCCAGGCTGCGTCAGATCGGTTTATGGGCCGATCCGCAGCCCGTTCCGCCCTGGGAATGGAGAGCTGTCCCGCGCACCAAGTAAACCGCGGGGCGGGTCAATACAGGTGGTCGGTCAGCTCGAACGAGGAGCGCACCCCGATGCTGTGGTAATTGCTTTCGAGCCATGCGTGAGCACTCGTTCTGCCTTCCTCGTACAACGCCCTGATGAA
>DASQGB010000404.1:0-5011 GCA_035632815.1 Burkholderiales bacterium
GTGGCGATCATGCTGCCGACGTCGAAGGAGTACTTGTTCTGCTTCTACGGCACGCTGCTCGCGGGAGGCATTCCGGTGCCGCTGTACCCGCCGGCGCGGCTCGCCACCATCGAGGACCACATGACGCGCCACGTGGGGGTCCTGAAGAGCGCCGGCGCGGCGCTGATGGTCACCATCCCGGAAGCGAAAGCGCTCGGCTGGCTGCTGCGAGCGCAGGTGGAATCGCTGCGCGCCGTTTTGGTTCCTGAGGATTTTTCTTCAGATCCTGCCTCTTTTACGCCAGTGCGCGGCACCGCCGGGCAGATCGGCTTCCTGCAATACACCTCGGGCAGCACCGGCCACCCAAAAGGCGTCGTGCTTACGCACGCCAACCTGCTCGCCAACGTGCGCGCCATGGGCAAAGCGGCGCGCGCCACCAGCGAGGACGTGTTCGTCAGCTGGCTGCCGCTGTACCACGACATGGGCCTCATTGGCGGCTGCTTCGCCACCATGGTTCTCGGCTTTCCGGTGGTGCTGATGTCGCCGCTCGCTTTCCTCTCGCGTCCGAGCTCGTGGCTGCGCGCCATCCACCGCCATCGCGGCACCATCTCGGGCGGGCCGAACTTCTCCTACGAGCTTTGCCTGCGCCGCACCCCCGAGCACGAGCTCGAGGGACTCGATCTCTCGTCGTGGCGCTTCGCCTTCAACGGCGCCGAGCCGGTGAGCCCCGAGACCATGACCGCTTTCGAGGAGAAGTTTGCAAAATGGAAATTCAGGAAGAACGTGCTGTCGCCGGTCTACGGGCTAGCTGAGGCTTCGGTCGGCCTGGCGTTCACGCCGCCGGGCGAGCCATGGCAGGCGGACCTACTCGACCGCGAGCGCTTTTCGCGCAGCGGCGAAGCGAAGTTGGCACGCCCCGGCGATCCGTCGCCATTGAAGGTGGTCGCCTGCGGCAGCGTGATTCCGGACCACGACATGCGCGTCGTCGACGCCGCTGGTTTCGAGCTGCCCGACCGCAGCGAAGGGCAGCTGCAGTTTCGCGGGCCTTCGGCGACCAGCGGCTATTACCGCAATGCCGAGGCCACGAAATCGCTGTTCGACGGCGAGTGGGTGAACACCGGCGACCGCGCCTACCTGTCCGAAGGCAGGCTCTATATCACCGGTCGCGAGAAGGACATCATCATCCGCGGCGGGCGCAACATCAGCCCCTACGAGCTCGAGGAAGCGGTCGGCGACTTGGCCGGCGTGCGCCGCGGCTGCGTGGCGGTGTTCGGCAGCCTCGACGCGGCGAGCGGCACCGAGCGCGTGGTGGTCCTCGCCGAGACGCGCGAAGCCGACAGCGCTCGCCACGCGGATCTCAAGCGGCGCATCAACGAGCGCGCGGTGAGCCTGATCGGCGCGCCAGTCGACGACATCGTGCTGGCGCCGCCGCACACCGTACCCAAGACCTCGAGCGGCAAGATCCGGCGGATCGCAGCGCGCGATTACTACGAGCGCGGGCCGTCGGCGATGCTGTCGCAGGCGGTATGGTTGCAGCTCGCCAGACTGGTCCTGGCCGGCGTGCTGCCGCAGCTGCGCCGCGGCTGGCGCGTGGCGCGCGGACTCGCCTTCGCGGCGTTTGCCTGGCTACTGTTCGCCGTCTTTTTCGCGGTGATCTTCGTCGTCGCCGCGGTCGCGCCCGGCAAGCCGACCTGGAACGTGGGGCAGCGCTGCGCGCAGCTTTTCTTCCGGCTGTGCGGCATTCCGCTGGTGGCGCGCGGGCTGGAAAACCTGCCGGCGTCGGGCCCGTACATCGTCGCGTCCAACCACACCAGCTATCTGGACGGCGCGGTGCTGCTCGCCATCCTGCCCTGGCGCAGGAACGCCTTCGTGGCCAAGCGCGAGCTGCGCGAGAGCTTCATCACGCGCGTCTTCGTGACCGGACTGGGCGCGCAGTTCGTCGAGCGCTTCGACGTGCAGAAAAGCGCCGAGCACGCCGACGAGCTCGCCGACGCCGCCCGGCAGGGGGTCTCGCTGATCGTGTTTCCCGAAGGAACCCTCTTGCGCCATACCGGCCTGATGCCGTTTCGCACCGGCGCCTTCCAGACCGCGGCGCAGGCGCGCGTCCCGGTGGTGCCGGTGGCGTTGCGCGGCGTGCGCTCGGTGCTGCGCGACGGCACCTGGTACCTGCGGCGCGCGCCGATCAGAGTGACGGTGGGCGCCGCGGTCGCCCCCGAGGGCAGCGACTGGAATGCCGCCGTGCGCCTGCGCGACCGCGTGCGCGGCGAGATCCTCAAGCACTGCGGCGAGCCCGACCTCGACCTCGCCTTCAAAGATCCCTGAGGGTCCCCTCGACGCAGGTGACCGAAGGGCCTCCGACGCGGATACCGTCGTCGTCGACCCGCACCGAAACGCGCCCGTCGCGTCCCATCTGCATGCCCTGGCGTGCCGTGTAGCGTTCGCCGAAACGCCCCAGCTGTTTGGTGTGCTTCAGGTAGGCGGCGACGCTCAGGTTGCCCGTGCCGCATACCGGATCTTCCGGAATCGCATGCGCGGGCGCGAACGAGCGCACGTGGATCGCCGCATCCTTTGCTGCAGCGAACAGGGTGACCCCAGCGACGTCCAGCTCGTCGCTTTCCCTTGCCAGCGCCGAAAGGTCGGGCTTCATGCCCGCCAGGAGCTCAGGGCTGGCGACCTCGCCGACTACCCACACCGCACCCACGTCGATGCGCAACAGCTGCCTGGCCGGGACTGCGAGCGTGGCGGCGATCCTCTCGCTCTTGATCTCGCTGATCTTCGCTGTCGGGCCGCGCACGAAGATCAGATTTCCTTCGACCGTCAGATCCATCACCCCTGCCCCGCACTCCTGGGTGAGTTTCTGCTTTTTTGAGACAAATCCCGATTCGAGCGCAGCGTGGGCACTGCCGATCGTCGGGTGGCCGGCGAACGACAGTTCCTGGAGCGGGGTAAAGATGCGCAGGCGATAGTCCGCCTTGCTCGAGGGCAGAAGGAACGTCGTCTCCGAGAGGTTGGTCCAGCAGGCGATGCGCTGCATGGCGGCCGTGTCGAGCCCTTCGGCATCGAGCACCACGGCGACCGGGTTGCCGAAGAAGGGACGCTCGGTAAAGACGTCGACCTGCTTGAATCGCATTACTTCAGGATTCTAAGCAAGTTGTGATGCGAGTCGGTGAAGGTCGGCAGACCGGGGCGGTCCTCGATCTCCTCGGCGGCCTCGGCGATGCGATCGGACTCGAGAAGCGCGCGGTTGCGCGTCACGATCACCTGGTCGGTCGAGGAATACCAGTAACCGGGGCCTTCGCCGTCGTCGTCTGGCAGATCGGAGATGTTGACGGCTTCCAGGCCGAACTCGGACGCCAGGCGCTTGATCACCGGCAACAGGTCGATGAAGCGGTTGGTCGCCTGGAACACGATCACGCCGTCGGGCTTGATGTGCTTCACGTACAGCCCCATCGCCTCGCGCGTCACTAGGTGCATCGGGATCGAGTCGCCCGAGAAGGCGTCGACGCCCAGCACGTCGTAGCCGCGCGGCGGCTCGCGCTCGAGCGACAGGCGGCCGTCGCCCATGACGATCGAGCTTTTTGCCGAAGTATCCGAAAGAAACGTGAACTCGCGCCGCGCGATGTCGACCACTCGCGGGCTGATCTCGTAGAACACCAGGCTGTCTCCCGGGCGCATCCATGCCGCCACCACGCCGGCGCCCAGGCCGATGACGCCGACCGACAGCGGGCGGTTCGGCCGGATTTCGTGCAGCGCGGTGAACACCCGGCCGTAGCCCGAGGTCGGGCCGAAGTAGTCGGCCGGGGTGTTGCGGAACGAGTCGCCAAGCAGTTGCCCGCCGTGCATGATGCCGCCGTGGTACATGGCGCGGTAAGGCACCGGCTCCAGGTGGTCCGCGGTGCGTACCACGCCGTAGAAGTCGCGTTCCATGACGCGCACGCCGTAGCCGTAGTCGTGCGCGCCGCGCACCACCAGCGCGGCGCTCACCACGGTGACCAGCGCCCCGCCCCAGCGGCCCAGCCCGCGCGCCCTCAGCACCAGCAGCAGGGCGAGCAGGACCAGCGCGATGCCGAGCTCGAAGTACCCAGGCAGGGCGAGCGGGGCGACGATCGCGACCAGCACCGCGCCGAACGCACCGCCCAAGGAGATCATCAGGTAGAAGCGCGTCAGATGCGCCGGGTCGGGCTTCACCCGCGCGAGCTCGCCGTGGCAGAACATGCAGGCGATGAATAGCCCCACCAGGTACAGCGGCGCTGCGAACTGCAGCTCGAGCGAGGGAACGTAGTAGGCCATCGCCGGCACCAGGGCCGCCAGCGCGATGACGAAAAAAGGCCGAAAGTACCAACGCGGATGGTCGAAGACGAGGATGAAGCTGATGAGGTAGAGCGCGAGCGGCAGCACCCACAGGAAAGGCACGCTCGAGATGTTCTGCGTGATGTGGTTGGTGACCGCGAGCAGCATCACCGATCCCATGGCCGAGAGGGCGAGCCACTGCAGCTGGTCTTTCACTGCAGGGGATTGCGGGCGCTCGCGCGCAGAAGTGGCCTGAGCTTCAAACCCGCTGATTGAAATCCACGCGGTGCCGGCGCACAGCAGCGCGAAGCCCGCATAGAGGAACGACCAGCTCCAGCCGAGGCTCGGCAGGTCGAACGCCGGCTCGAAAAACATCGGAAAGCCGAGCAGCGCGAGCAGCGAAGCGAGGTTCGACAGAGCGAACAGGCGATAGGGCACCACGCTGCGGAAGCGGCGCCAGTACCACGCCTGCAGAAGCGGCGTGGTCGTGGACAATAGGAAGTAAGGCAGCCCGATGGTGGCGGCGAGCAGGAGCAGGATGCGCAGGATCGGCTGCTCCTCGCCCAGCGGCTTCCAGCCGGCCGAGGCGAGGATCGGCAGAAAGGCGAGCGAAAGCGCGAGCAGCGCGACGTGCACGAGCGCCTGGCGCCGCGGGCCCAGTCGCGTGGTCCAGTCGGCATAGGCGTAGCCGGCGAGCAGCACGCTCTGGAAGAACACCAGGCAGGTAGTCCACACCGCGGCC
>DASQGB010000405.1:0-6583 GCA_035632815.1 Burkholderiales bacterium
CCTCGCGCTCGCCGGCGATGACCCCAAGGGCGGCGACCAGCCCGAGGCGAAGCCGGTATACGACCTCGACAGCAAGGGCCTGCTCGCGATGGCGAATCGCATGCGCGCGGAAGGCACGCTGCCGAGCGGCACGAAAATCGACGGGGCGCTGCACCTCGTGCTTGGCGCGGCCGACGTGCCGATCGACCCGCCGCCCGGCTGGGAGCCGAGGAGCCTGCGCGCGAAGCAGGAGGCGGGCGCCGACTTCGTGCAGACCCAGTTCTGCATGGACCTCGGCGTAGTGCGCAGGTACGCCGTGCACCTGAAGGAGCACGGCATCCGGCTTCCGATCCTGGTCGGCGTGGCGCCGATCCCGTCGGCGCGCTCGGCGCGCTGGATGCGCGAGAAGCTGTTCGGCAGCCTGATCCCGGATGCGCTGGTCGAGCGCCTGGAGAAGGCGGCCGAGCCGAAGCTCGAGGGCAGGAAGATCTGCATCGAGGTGCTGCAGCAGCTCGCCGACATCCCGGGCATCGCCGGCGCGCACGTCATGGCGCCGCAGAACTTCGCCGAGATCCCGGCGGTGATCGCCGAGTCGGGCGTGACGCGCAGAAAGCGCAAGGCATGAAGTTCGAGCATGGCTTCGTCGAGGTCGACGGCTGCCGCACCAGCCTGCGGCGCGGCGGCTCGGGCGAGCCGCTCCTGTTCCTGCACGGCGCGAGCGACGCGCCGGTGATCCTGCCCTTCATGGAGATGCTCGCGCAGCGCTTCGAGGTGCTGGTGCCCGAGCATCCGGGCTACGGCCTGTCGCAGGAGCCCAAGTGGCTCGTGAACATCCACGATGTCGCGTATTTTTATCTTGATTTTCTTGAAAAGCTGAATCTTGAAAATGCAGTGATCGTCGGCAGCTCCATGGGCGGCTGGATCGCGATGGAGATGGCGGTGCGCAACACCTCGCGCATCAAGTCGCTGACTTTGGCGAGTCCGGCCGGCATCAGCGCTCCAGGCATCGAGCCCGCGGACATCTTCCTCATGCCGCCGGAAGAGCTGGTCAGGAACCTGTTCCACGACCAGAGGCTCGCCGAGCAGCGCCTCGCCGAGCCGATGACGCTCGAGGCGCTCGATATCGTGCTCAAGAACCGCCATACCACGGCGCGCCTCGCCTGGGAGCCGCGGCTGCACGATCCCTTCCTGCCGGAATGGCTGCACCGCATCGACGTGCCGGTGAAGATCGTGTGGGGGCGGGAGGACAGGATTCTGCCGGTGGGTTTTGTCGAGCACTACAAGAAACTGATACCGCACGCCGAAGTCGTCATCCTCCCGGACTGCGGCCATCTGCCGCACGCCGAGAAGCCCGAGCAGTTCGTCGAGATCGTGTGCAGATAGTCCTGTTTCACCTGATGCCCTACGCCGACCTCGACCTCGAGGCCGGGCGCAAGAACGGCACGGTGTGGGTCAAGCTCCCCAACCGGCATTTCGACCCGGAAAAAGGCCACCAGCTCTACAACCGCTACCTGGACGAGCTCGAATACGGCGAGACGCTCGGCTTCGACGTGCTGGCGGTGAACGAGCACCACCAGACCGCGTACGGGCTGATGCCCTCGCCGATCGTCACGGCTTCTGCGCTCGCGCGAAGGACCTCGAAATGCAGGATCGCCATCCTTGGCAGCGCGCTTCCGCTGCGCTCGCACCCGATGACGGTGGCGGAGGAGCACGCGATGATCGACGTCATCAGCGGCGGGCGCCTGATCAGCGGCTTCGTGCGCGGCATCGGCGCCGAGTACCACACCTTCGGCGTCAACCCGACCTTCTCGCACGAGCGCTTCCACGAGGCGCACGATCTCATCGTGCGCGCCTGGACCGAGCCGGGGCCGTTCGCCTTCCACGGCCGCCACTACAAGGTGCAGTACGCGAACCTCTGGCCGCGCCCCTACCAGAAGCCGCACCCGCCGATCTGGATCCCCTCCCAGGGCAGCAAGGAGACGATCGATTGGGCGGCGCACCCCGATCACCGCTATACCTATCTGCAGACCTTCAGCCCCGCGAAGGTGGTGCAGCGCTATCTCAACATGTACCGCGACACCTGCGCCGGCTACGGCTACGAGGCGAAGGACAGCCAGCTCGGCTGGGCAGTTCCGGTCTATGTTTCATCCTCGGACGAAAAAGCCCGCGAGGAAGCGAAATCACATTTCGAAGCGTTCCGCAACATCTTCGTGAAGATGCCGCTGGAGATGCTGCTGCCCCCGGGCTACACCTCGCGCGAGTCGCTGAAGAGCGTGATGAAGGCCAAGGCGCAGATGTTCGGCGACGTCAGCATCGACCAGGCCCTCGAGCTGGGTCTTTTCGTCTGCGGCAGCCCGGCGACGGTGCGCAAGTCCTTCGAGGCCTACCGCAAGGAGATGCGTTTTGGTAATTTACTGGTGATGTGCCAGTTTGCCACGCTGCCGGCGGATCTCACGCGCAGGAACATGGAGCTCTTCGCGCGCGAGGTGATGCCCGCGCTGAAGGCGCTGTGAAGGTCAAAGCCGCGGTCGCGCACGCGGCCGGCAAGCCGCTCGAGATCCATAGCGTGGATCTCGACGGCCCGAAAGCGGGCGAGGTCCTGGTCGAGATCAAGGCGAGCGGTGTGTGCCACACCGACGAGTTCACGCGCTCGGGCGCCGATCCCGAGGGGCTGTTTCCCGCGATCCTCGGGCACGAGGGCGCCGGAATCGTGGTCGAGGTCGGGCCCGGCGTGACCTCGGTGAAGAAGGGCGACCACGTCATCCCGCTCTATACGCCCGAATGCCGCCAGTGCAAGTCCTGCCTGTCGCGCAAGACGAACCTGTGCACCGCCATCCGCGCCACCCAGGGCAAGGGGTTGATGCCGGATGGAAGCAGCCGCTTCTCCCTTCAGGGAAAAGCAATTCATCACTACATGGGCTGCTCGACCTTCTCCAACTACACCGTGCTGCCCGAGATCGCGCTGGCGAAGATCCGCGAGGACGCGCCCTTCGACAAGGTCTGCTACATCGGCTGCGGCGTCACCACCGGCATCGGCGCGGTGATCAACACCGCGAAGGTCGAATCCGGCGCGAATGTCGTGGTGTTCGGCCTGGGCGGCATCGGCCTGAACGTCATCCAGGGCGCGCGCATGGTCGGCGCCGGCATGATCGTCGGGGTCGACATCAACCCGGCGCGCGAGGCGATGGCGCGCAAGTTCGGCATGACGCACTTCATCGATCCGCAGGGCAAGGACGTGGTTGCGGAAATCGTCGAAATAACGAAAGGCGGAGCGGACTACAGCTTCGAATGCGTGGGCAACGTGGAGCTGATGCGCCAGGCGCTCGAGTGCTGCCACCGCGGCTGGGGCGTCTCGGTGATCATCGGCGTCGCGGGCTCGGGGCAGGAAATCCGCACGCGGCCGTTCCAGCTGGTGACCGGACGCGTGTGGAAGGGCACCGCCTTCGGCGGCGCGAGAGGCCGCACCGACGTGCCGAAGATCGTCGACTGGTACATGGAGGGCAGGATCAACATCGACGATCTCATCACGCACACCTTGCCGGTCGAAGACATCAACCGCGCCTTCGACCTGATGCACGCCGGGGAATCGATCCGCAGCGTGGTGACGTTCTAGGGCCTGCACCCGGTGATGAAACTGCCGAAGGACCGGATCGCATACAGCGCCATCGTCGACCGCCCGCCGCTCAGGCTGCCGGGTGGAGCGCGGCTCGCCGTCTGGACCATCGTCAACGTCGAGGAATGGTCGATCGAGCGGCCGATGCCGCGCACGGTGCTGCCGCCGCCGCACGGTCAGCCGCTTCTACCCGATCTCCCCAACTGGGCCTGGCACGAGTACGGCATGCGTGTGGGCTTCTGGCGTTTCCTGGAAGTTCTGAACAAGTTTGATGTGAAAGCGACGCTCGCCATCAACGGCTCGGTCTGCAAGTCCTATCCGCGAGTCGCCGAGGCGGGGCTGAAGGCAGGCTGGGAATTCATGGGCCACGGCTATGTCCAGCGGCCGATGCATCATCTTGAAAATCAGAAAAAGGAAATCTTCGATGCGGTGACTGCGATCAAAGACTTCACTGGGAAAAAGCCCCGCGGCTGGGAGAGCCCGGGGCTGACCGAGACCTACGACACCATCGACTGGCTCGCCGAGGCGGGCATCGAATACGTCGCCGACTGGGTGCTCGACGACCAGCCCTGCCGGATCCAGACGGCGAGCGGCCCGATCGTCTCGGTGCCCTACACCGTCGAGATGAACGACATAGCGATGATGGTGCTGCAGAACCATCCGTCGGAGGAATGGCTGCGCCGCGGCATCGACCAGTTCGACCGCCTGTACGCCGAGGGCGAGAAGTCCGCGCGGGTGATGGCGATCAGCGTTCACCCGTACATCAGCGGCGTGCCGCATCGCATCGGCTATCTCGAAAAACTCTATGAATACATCCTTCAACGGCCCGGTGTGCTGATGTGGACTGGAGAGCAAATTCTTGACTGGTACAAAAATGCCTCCTAGCCACGAGGAGCTGTGGGGCCGTGCCCAGCAACTGCTGCCCAAGCTGAAAGAGCGCGCCGCGCGCTGCGAGGAATTGCGGCGCATTCCCGACGAGACGCTGCGCGACTTCCACGACGCGGAGCTCCTGCGCATCCATCAGCCCAGGCGCGTCGGCGGCGCCGAGCTCGAGTTCGTGGCGGTCGTCACCTTCGGCGCGCTGCTCGCCGGCGCCTGCGCCTCGAGCTCGTGGAACTTCATCAACTTCCTTTCGCACCACCTGATGCTCGGCATGTTTCCGCCCCTGGCGCAGGACGAGATCTGGGGCAAGTCGCCCGACACGCTGATCGCCTCGTCGTTCGTGTTCCCGGCGGCGAAGGCGCGCAAGGTGAAGGACGGCTACCTGATCTCGGGTCGTTGGCCGTTCTCGAGCGGCGTAGATCCGAGCGAATGGAACATGCTCGCCGGCCTCGCCTTCCTGGACGACAACGCCCCGCCCGAGCAAAGGATCTTTTTGCTGCAGCGCTCGCAGTACCGGATCATCGACAACTGGTTCGCCGGCGGGCTGCGCGGCACCGGCAGCAAGGACGTCGAGGCGACCGAGGAGTTCGTGCCGGAGCACCGCACGCTCGCGGTCGCCGACACCAAGGGCGGGCCGACGCCGGGCAGCGCGGTCAATCCCGGGCCGCTCTTCCGGATGCCGGTATTCGCGCTCTTCCCTTACATGCTCTCCGGCGTGCCGCTGGGCATCGCCGAAAGCCTGATCGCGGACTACTCGAGCAGCCGCAGCGGCAGGATGACCGGCGCGCGCATCGCCGAGATCCAGAGCACGCAGATCCGTCTCAGCGAGGCGACGGCCTACGCCGGCGCATCGCGCCTGGTGCAGGAGACGAATTGCCGCGAAGCCCAGAATACAATTTCGAGAAATGAGCTTTTCGACACCAGGACGAAGGCCCGCTACCGTCTCGAAGGCGCGTATGCCGTCGAATGGGCTGTGCGCGCCGTCGATGTCATGTTCGGCCTCCACGGCGCGAGCGGGCTGTACGAATCGGGCCCCGTGGCGCGCGCCTTTCGCGATGCGCACGCCGTGAAGCAGCATTTTTCGTTCAACACCGACATCGCCGGCACCACCTACGGGCGCATTGCGCTCGGGCTGCCGAGCGACAATCCCACACTCTAGCGGCGTGTATTCTTCTCATGGACGAATGTTCAGTAAGGTAAGTTGTTCAATACCGGCAGCGATTACATCGTCCACGGCCGCGCCCAGCGCGCCCGACGCCACACAAAGTCCCTAATCGCGGCGAGGCACGGCGATTGCTCGTATTACTAGGTCATCCCCTCGTCAACCCCAGTAAAAGGAGCAGGCATGAAACTCACACCTATTGCGGTGGCAATCGCAGCACTGTTTTCGTTCGGCGCGATGGCGCAGGACAAGCCCAAGGAAGAATCGACCCAGGCAAAACCTAGCCAGTCGGCTCCGGCCGCGACCCCGGCTCCGGCCGCGACCCCGGCTCCGGCCCCGGCGGCGCCAAGCGCTCAGTCCGACAAACCAAGCGGCGATAAGCAGGCAGCTGCGGGCGGCGGACAGAGCCCCGAAGTCGTGAAGCAGGTGCAGGAGAAGCTCAGCGCGGCGGGTCATGACGCCGGCGAGGCCGACGGCAAGATGGGACCGAAGTTGCAGGCGGCGTTGAAGAAATACCAGGAGTCGAAGGGCATCAAGGCCACCGGCGAGATCGACAAGCCGACCCTATCGGCGCTAGGCGTCGAAGGCGGTTCGGCGGCGGGCGGCACGTCCGGCGCGGCGAAGGCCGAATCGAAGACGGGCGGCGCGGCTGCGGGCGGCTCGACTCCGGAGAAGTCTTCCTCGGGCAGCGCGCCGGCGGGTGCATCCAGCCCGTCCACGTCCGGCTCGACGTCCGCGCCCAAGGCGGAGGAACCGAAGAAGCCACAGTAACTACAGCAGCTGCAGCAAAGGAAAGGCGGAGAGCGATGCTCTCCGCTTTTTTTTGTGCGTGCGCACTGCAGTGGCCGTGCCTGTGGAGATTTCCAGGAGTCGAAGGGACTCCAGCCCAGCGGACAGCTGGACCCGCAAACCATCGCGGCGCTCGGCCTCGATAGCGGCTCTTCTGC
>DASQGB010000406.1:0-1717 GCA_035632815.1 Burkholderiales bacterium
GCAGAGGCTGCAGCGGCGCATCGAGCGCGGCGAGGTGGTGATCGAGCGCCGCGGGAAGGACAAGTATGGCCGCACCCTCGGCCGCGTCTACGTAAGCGGGAACCGCATCAGCCAGTCCGACGTGAGCGGCAAGCGACGCTAGCCGCCGTCCGCGTTTTTCCTACAGGCCGGGGTGCCTGGTCGGCGGCAGATAGGGCTTGAAGTCGCCCGCGCGCCGGATCGCCTCGATGCTGTAGAGGCGGCTGTGAAAGGAATCGAGCGCCTTCAGAATCTGCAGCCGCAGGAATTCCGACCCCGACAGCGATTCGGATTCCCATTTGCGGTAGTTGCGGTCGACGAAGAACTCGCGGGCGTAGTCGGCGACGATGCCGAGCTCTTCCCTGCAATGCGCGTCTTCCACTGCCGCGCTCGCCTTGCGGCACAGCTCTTCTACGGCGCGCAGCGTCGAGCGCTCAGCCCAGTCGGCGCCGTGTACCCGCGGGGCGGCAACGCTGCAATCGCAAATCCGCAAGCTAGGTCCGCGCCCGGAGCGCGGCCTTGCGGTCGAGCAGGCGGCCGAAATTCTCCAGCGACAGCAGGTGGATGTAGATGCGGGCGAGGATGCCCTTGCGAATCAGGTTCCTCAGCTGCGCGGCGTTGAGGTTCTCAAGCTTCTTTTCCGCCACGCGGTGCATGCCGGTCATCTGCATGGCGCCGCCGCCCTTGTCCTTGGCGAGCGTCGCCTGCATGCTGAAAGGCTCGAGCAGGCCGTAATCGGCGAGGATCTCGCACATCTCGCGGCTGCGCTCAAGGTCGGTTTCGTATTCCGACAGCAGCCGCTCGAGGCCCTTCCACTTCTCCCCCGGCTTGCCGCCGCTGTCGAACAGCGTCTCGCCGCCTTCGGCCTTGACGAAGCTCTTCTCGACGCAGATCAGCCGGTCCTTCTGCTCCACCCGGTTGACGTTGACTCGCGCCATGCAGAAGGGAAAGCGGCGCGCATAGGCCGGCACGTAGACCCCGCTTTCCCATGCGCCGTTCACATAGAACAGGTTCTCCCCCGCCGTCATGCCCAGCACCGCGACCGGGGCGTAGCTCTTGCCCGCGTGGGTGAACACGATCGGATAGTGACGCGCCACGACCTGGAACTCGCTCAGGCTGATCGGGATCGCGTTGCCGCGCTGCACGAATTCCGGCACCTCGCCCGGCGCCAGCAGCCGCACCTTCTGCGTCTTGAGGAACGGACGACTTCCTTGTAGCCGAACGGCGGCGCGATCTGCATGGTCCTGGCCCCTTTGCGAAGGCGAGGATGATAGCGGTAAAATCCGCGCCTCTCCACGGGGTGGTAGCTCAGCTGGGAGAGCGTCGCGTTCGCAATGCGAAGGTCGGGAGTTCGATCCTCCTCCACTCCACCAATCGTCTTCTGACATCCGGTAACAGCTGCTCGACTACTTGCGGTCCGCGCGCGGCGTCCTCTAGCGCGCCTCCGCGAACGCCAGCTCACCAAAAGAAAAGGACCGCCTCGCGGCGGCCCCTTCCGCAACTGCTGTCGCTAGTACCTGGGCTTGTCGGCGCCCATGCCGGTGCTGCCGCCGGCGTCCGGAGTGCGCGCGCCGGTGGCGCCGCTGGCGCCAACCGAATCGGGGGTCGACGGAGTGGGCGGGGTGGTGACGTTGCCGGTCGCGCCGGCGCCGGTAGAGCCGGATGCCGCCGGGGCAGGCGGAGTCGTGACGCTGGGAGT
>DASQGB010000407.1:0-8093 GCA_035632815.1 Burkholderiales bacterium
AAGGGTGCTGCCGCGAGGGCAAGTACGAATGTCCGTCGGTCCATGGGCTCCTCATCGTGTGTTCCTTGGTCGCCGTGCGGCGCAAGACCTGACAATGGTACCGCCCCCCGGCTTCAATGCCCGGCTCGATCAGTAGCTGCTGGTGACCACGTGGTGGGCGATGGCCGCGCCCAGCACCGCGCCGACCACCAGGGCCGCGCCGGCGTTCGGATGCGGATGGTAGTAAACCGGTTGCGGCTGGTAGTAGACCGGCTGCGGCTGGTGGACCACGACGACGCGCCGCGGTGCCGGCTGGTAGTGGTAATAGTGATGCACGACCGGCCTTGGGACGTGGTGGTAATGGTGCTTCACATGGTAGCGATGCCTTTCATGGCCATGGCGGCGGTGGTCGCGGTCCGCAAGCGCGGGGGCGGAGATCGCGAGAGCAACGGCAGCGATAGCAAGTTTTTTCAGCACGGCAGCCTCCTTTGGTGAGTGGCTGCCTCATTTCACGCGCTGCGCTGCAATCTGTGAACCCAGAAAGTGCAACATCTGTAACAGCGTGTTAATTTCGCGTCGATAGGAGGAGGCCTATGTCGCGGTTTTCGGCAGCCCTGTTTCTTTCGTTCTTTGCATTGCCCGGACTGGCGCAGGATGGCTACCCGTCAAGGCCGATCACCCTGGTGGTGCCGTTCCCGCCCGGCGGGGTGGCGGAGATCGTGGGCCGGCCGCTCGCCTCGCTTATGGAGAAGACGCTCAAGCAGCCGGTGGTGCTGGTGAACCGCCCCGGCGCCGGCGGCGCAGTCGGCATGGCCTCGGTGGCCAAGGCGGCACCCGACGGCTACACCCTCCTGATGGGCCTGTCGTCGATCTCGATCTTCCCGGTGTCGGACCGCATCAACGGCAAGACACCCGCGTATGAGCTGAAGGATTTCGCTCCTATCGCCCTCATTACCGCCGATCCCACGGTGCTGGTGGTGAGCACCGACGGCCCCTACAAGACGCTGAAGGAATTCATCGACGCGGCGAAGGCGAATCCGGGCAAGATCAACTATTCGTCTTCGGGCGTGTACGGCACCTTGCACGTGGCGATGGAAATTTTCGCCAATGCCGCCGGCATCAAGTTGTTTCACATCCCCTACCAGGGCGGCGGGCCGGCCGTCACCGCGCTCCTGGGCGGGCAGGTCGAGGCGCTCGCTTCGGGCCCCGCCGCGGCGATCGGCCAGATCAGGGGCGGCAAGATGCGCGCCCTCGCGAGCTGGAGCGACAAGCGTCTGGACCTGCTGCCCGAGATTCCAACCTTCAAGGAGCTCGGCTACGACGCCGAGTTCTATATCTGGACCGGCGTGTTTGTACCTGCTTCGACGCCTGCGCCCATCGTCAGCAGACTGAGACAAACAGTGCGTGAAGCCGCCACCTCGCCCGATTTCAAGGGCGCGATGGAAAAGGTGTCGACCCCGGTGGCGTACCTCGATGCGCCGGAATTCCAGAAGTACTGGGAGCGCGACGCCGCGCGCCTCAAAGTGGCGCTGGAGAAGATCGGCAAGGTGGAAGAGGAGAAAAAATAGGGTCTGTCCCTATTTTTTCCGGCGCTTCTTCTTCAGCCGGGCGAGCTTCTCGATCAGGGCTCGCGGCCGGCGGTACTGCAGCAGGCCGCCGACCCGGCGCTCGAAGGGGTCGCGCCGCGTCACGGCCTTCAGGTGGCGGCGCTCGAGCAGCTTGAAGTGGCGCAGACCGTCGAGCTCATCGGCCACCCGCCAGGCGTTCTTTTCTGCGCTCACCCACAATCTTGCGTCGAAGCGGCGCAGGTCGAACGGCACCGAGTATTCGCGCAGCGTCTTGTGCTCGCGGCGGTTGGTGTACTCGTGGAAATAGGACATCGCAAGCTCGCGCAGGCTGCGATACACCGGGTCGCGCCAGCGCAGACCGATGCCGTTGGTCTTCGATATCGCGCCCCAGCGCCCGTGGCGGCGGAAGAGGGCCACCACGTGGTCGAAGTCGTGCTGCGCACGCATATCGAGCAGCAGCGGCGGCTCGCCATGCACCCACAGCGCGCACGCTGCGAGCATGGCACCCTCGATGCAGTGCGCGCTACGGGTGCGCAGCACTCCGCGCACCGGCCTGCAGGTGTCGCCGCGCACTTCGAAGTTCTGCCCCAGCCCGTGCAGGAACGCCTGGATCTTCTGCGGGGTATCGAGGCGGCGCAGCACGGCGAACTCGGCCGGCGTCAGGCCGAGGTCCTCGCGCCGGGCGAAGCGTTTTCTGACCATGGGGCGGGAAAGTATCGTACGGAGGCTGAATTACAACTGCAACAGAGGGTGCCGGCCCGCGCGTTACAATTCCCGCCCCTCCGCCTCGCTAGTTAGTTCCCGAGATCGCCGCATGCGTTTCGAACAGCTTGCTATCACCTCGGTCGCCGTCCTGCTTGCCGCGTGCAGCCCATCGGGCGGGCAGGAGAAGGGCGCCAAGGGCGGTCACGGCGGCCCGGGGGGCGGCATGCCGCCTGCGGAAGTCGCCGTCATGACCATCGCAGCCAAGCCGCTGCCGGTGGAATTCGAGTACGTCGGCCAGACCGCCGGCTCGCGCGAGGTCGAGGTGCGCGCGCGAGTTACCGGAATCCTGCTCAAGCGCAATTTCGAGGAGGGCGCGCGGGTGAAGCAGGGCCAGTCGCTTTTCACCATCGACCCGGCGCCCTACCAGGCTGCGGTCGCGCGCGCCGAGGCCGACCTCGCCGCGGCCGAGGCGCGGCGCGATCAGGCGCGGCGCAATGCCGCGCGCCTCAAGCCGCTGTACTCGGAAAAGGCGGTCAGCCAGAAGGAGTACGACGACGCGGCGTCCGCCGAGGCGATCGGCGCCGCGGACGCAAAGGCGGCGCAGGCGCGTCTCGCCGAGGCGCGCCTGAACCTCGGCTATACCAGGGTAGAGGCGCCGGTGTCGGGCATCACCAGCCGCTCGCAGCGCTCCGAAGGCTCGCTCGTCTCCGGGCCCGATGTCCTGCTGACCAGCGTGGTGCAGATGGATCCGATGTGGGTGAACTTCGGCATTCCGGATAACGAGCAGGCGCGCATCCGCAAGGAAATCGCCGCCGGCAGGCTCGCGCTGGCAAAGGGCGCCGAATTCGACGTGGCGCTGCGCCTCGCCGACGGCGCGCTGCATCCCGCGATCGGGCGGCTCACCTTCACGGACGTGCGCATTTCGCCGGCGACCGGCACGGGCGAGGCGCGCGCCACGATACCGAACCCGGAGGGCGCGCTGCGCCCGGGCCAGTTCGTGCGCGTCATCCTGCGCGGCGCGACGCGGCCCGACGCGGTCGCGGTGCCGCAGCGCGCGATGCTCGAGGGACCGCAGGGCAAGTTCGTCTACGTCGTCAACGACAAGAGCCAGGCCGAGGCGCGCCCGGTAGAAGCCGGCGAGTGGTCGGGCGACTCCTGGGTCATCACCTCGGGCCTCAAGCCCGGCGATCGCGTCATCCTCGACGGCGTGATGAAGCTCGGCCCCGGCGCGCCGGTGAAGCCCATAGAGAAATAGTAAATGTTCTCGCGGTTTTTCATCGACCGCCCGATCTTCGCGGCGGTGCTGTCGATCTTTATCGTCCTGGCGGGGCTCGCGGCGATGCGCACCCTGCCGATCGCCCAGTACCCCGAGATCGCGCCGCCGGTGGTCACGGTGCAGGCCGTCTATCCCGGGGCCTCGGCCCAGGTGCTCGAGCAGACGGTCGCCGCGCCGCTGGAAAACCAGATCAACGGCGTCGAGAACATGATCTATATGGCCTCGACCTCCACCTCGCAAGGCGTGGTGCAGATCCAGGTCACCTTCGACATCGGCACCGACGCCGACAAGGCGGCGCTCAACGTCAACAACCGCGTCAAGCAGGCCGAGAGCCGCCTGCCTCTCGAAGTGCGCCGTCAGGGCGTCACGGTGGAGAAGGGCTCCTCCGCCTTCCTGCAGGTGCTCGCGTTCTATTCCCCCGAGGGGACCCACGGCGACGTGTTCATCTCGAACTACGTGACGATGAACGTGCTCGACCTGGTGAAGCGCGTGCCGGGCACGACCAACGTGCAGATCTTCGGCGCCAAGGACTACGCCATGCGCATCTGGGTGCAGCCCGACCGGATGACGCAGCACCGCCTCGCCACCGCCGACCTGATCCGCGCGGTGAACGAGCAGAACGCGCAGTTCGCCGCCGGCAAGGTCGGCCAGGCGCCGGCCCCCACCGGCCAGGAGCTCGTCTATACCATCACCACGCGCGGCCGGCTCGCCGACCCGAAGGAGTTCGAGGACATCATCGTGCGCTCGAACCCCGACGGCTCGTCGCTGCGCCTCAAGGACGTGGCGCGCGTCGAGCTCGCCTCCAAGGACTACGAGTTCATCGGCCGCATCAACGGCCGCGAGGCGACGCTGGTCGGCGTGTTCCTGCAGCCCGGCGCCAACGCGCTGGCGGTGGCGGGCGAGGTGAAGAAGACGGTGGCCGACATCGCCAAGCGCTTCCCGCAGGGGCTGACCTACTCGGTGCCCTACGACACCACGCGCTTCGTCGAAGTGTCGATCATCGAGGTGGTCGAGACGCTGCTCATCGCCATGGTGCTGGTGTTCCTGGTGGTGTACATCTTCCTGCAGAGCTGGCGCGCGACGCTGATCCCGTTCGCCGCCGTGCCGGTGTCGCTCATCGGCACCTTCGCCGGCCTGCTGCTCCTCGGCTACTCGATCAACACGCTGACGCTCTTCGGCATGGTGCTCGCCATCGGCATCGTCGTCGACGACGCCATCGTCGTGCTGGAGAACGTCGAGCGCATCATGCACGAGGAGGGCCTCGCGCCGCGCGAGGCGGCGATCAAGGCGATGCGCGAGGTGACCAGCCCGATCATCGCCATCGTGCTGGTGCTGTGCGCGGTGTTCGTACCGATCGCCTTCCTCGGCGGCCTGACCGGCGAGCTGTACCGGCAGTTCGCGGTGACCATCTCCATGGCGGTGGTGATCTCCGGCGTGGTCGCGCTCACCCTTACGCCTGCATTGTGTGTAACTCTTTTAAAACAGCAAAAAAGGAGTGCTGGGGGTTTCTTCGCCTGGTTCAACCGCGCGTTCGGCCGGGCCACCGACCGCTACGAGTCGGGCGTCGCCTGGATGGTCCGCCGCGGCGTCGTCGGCCTCGCGCTCTTCGCCATCATGGTGGCGGCCACCGTCTGGCTGTGGCGCAGCACGCCGGGGAGCCTGGTGCCCGACGAGGACCAGGGCTACTACATCGCCGCGGTGATCCTGCCGGATGGCGCGACGCTCGAGCGCACCGACAAGGTGGTGGGCGAGGTGCTGAAGGCGATCAAGTCCAACCCGGCGAACCTCGACGTGGTGGCGTTCACCGGCTTCGACTTCCTCGGCGGCGGCTTCCGCAACAACGCGGCGACGATCTTCGTCACGCAGGTCCCCTGGAAGGACCGCGAGATCTCCACGCCGCAGCTGGTCGGCGACTTCTTCATGAAGACCGGGCACATCAAGGAGGGGCTGGCGCTCGCCTTCGCGCCGCCGGCGATCTTCGGCCTGGGCACCGCGGGCGGCTTCGAGTTCTACATCCAGAACCGCGGCAACGGCGGCCCGCAGCAGCTCGCGCAGGCGCTGGGCGCCTTCATGGCGGCGGCCAACCAGGACCCCAAGCTCGGCGGCGTGCAGACGCTGTGGCGCGCGGCGGTGCCGCAGCTCTCGGTCGACGTCGACCGCGACAAGGCGAAGGCCCTCGGCGTGCCGCTGGAGGAGCTGTACGGCACGCTCGCCGCGACCCTCGGCACCTACTACGTCAACGACTTCAACAAGTTCGGTCGCACCTGGCAGGTGCTGATGTCGGCCGAGCCCGCGTACCGCAAGCGGCCTGACGACATTGGAAAGGTATGGGTTCGTTCTGAAAAGGGCGAGATGATTCCGGTGGCTTCCCTCGCCACCGTGCGCTACAGCTCGGGCCCCGACGCCCTCGACCGCTTCAACAACCTGCCGGCGGTGAAGATCTTCGGCCAGGGGGCGCCCGGCATCTCCTCGGGCGACGCGATCCGGACGGTCGAGGAGATCGCCGAGAAGGCGCTGCCGGCGGACTTCAGCTTCGACTGGGGCGGCGTGTCCTACCAGGAGAAACGCTCGGCCGGCACTTCCGGCCTCGCCCTCGGCATGGCGGTGGTGATGGTGTTCCTGATCCTCGCCGCGCAGTACGAGAAATGGTCGCTGCCGCTCTCGGTGCTGCTCGCGCTGCCCTTCGGCACTTTTGGAGCGCTGGCCGCGATCTGGGTCAACAACCTCCTCGTCCCGGTGGTGGGCGCGCAGCCGCTGAGCAACGACGTCTACTTCCAGATCGGCCTGGTGACGCTGCTCGGCCTCGCGGCGAAGAACGCGATCCTGATCGTCGAGTTCGCGGTGCTCAAGCGCGAGGAGGGGCTGTCGGCCTCCGCCGCCGCGGTCGAGGCGGCGCGGCTGCGCTTCCGCCCGATCCTGATGACCTCGCTCGCCTTCATCCTCGGCGTGGTGCCGCTCGTCTTCTCGAGCGGCGCGGGCGCCGGCGCGCGCCACTCCGCCGGCACCGGCGTGATGGGCGGCATGATCGCCGCCACCTTCCTCGCCATCTTCTTCGTGCCGATGTTCTTCAAGCTGTTCACCGACCGGCACCTCAGCGAGAAGCGCTCCAGCGCCGATATCAAGCGCGAAGCCGAGCAGGCGCGCACCATCGGTCACAAGAATATCCCGACCGTCCACCATGCACCCCATCGCGAGGATTAGCCTCGTACTCCTGCTGGCCGGATGCGCGTCGCAGCCTGCCTACCAGCGCCCTGCGGTCGAGCTGCCTGCGGCGTGGAAGGAAACCGCGCCGCGCTTTGCCGAGGACGGCAGGTGGTGGCGCATCTACGGCGATTCCTCTCTCGACGCGGTAATCGACGAATCCCTGGAAAGAAATGGCGACCTGCTCGTCGCTGCCGCACGCGTGGACGAAGCGCGCGCTCTGCTGGGCGAAGCGCAGTCCTTCTTCTACCCGCGCATCGATGCCCAGGGTTCGGCGAGCCGGCAGCAGATCTCCACCAGCACCGCCACGACCCCGCCGGGCGTGCCGCGCGAGTTCTCGAGTTACCGCGGCACGCTCAACCTGTCTTACGAGCTCGACCTTTTCGGCCGGCTGCGCGCCGGGCGCGAAGCGGCGCGCGCCGAGCTCGCGGCGAGCGAGGCCTCGCGCGACGCGGTGCGCCTCGCGCTCGCGGCCCAGGTCACCCGGTCTTATTTCGCGCTGCGCTCGCTCGACGAGCAAGTGCTGTTGACGAGGAAAACGGTTTCGCTTCGGGAAGAGGCGCTCGCGCTGCAGACGAAGCGCCTGCAGGGCGGCGTGATCTCCGAATACGAGCTGCGCCAGCTCGAGGCCGAGACGGCCGCGGTGCGCGCGCAGCTGCCGCCGCTCGAGCGCGAGCGCGAACGCGAGGAAGCCGCGCTGGCGGTCCTGCTGGGACGCACGCCGAAGGATGTTTTCGAGTCCCGGGTCACCATCAAATCGGCCTACGAGGAGAGCCCCGAGGCCCCGGTCCTGCCGGCGGGACTGCCCTCGGAGCTGTTGCTGCGCCGGCCGGACCTGGTCGAGGCCGAGCGGCGCCTCGCCGCCGCGAATGCGCAGATCGCCGTGGCGCGCGCGGAGATGTTTCCCTCGATCTCGCTCACCGCGTTTCTCGGCGGCGAAAGCGCCGCGCTGTCCAGCCTGTTCTCGGGGCCGGCCACCGTCTGGCAGCTCGCCGGCGCGGTGACGCAGCCGATCTTCGCCGGCGGCCGTCTGCGGGCGCGCACCGCCGCCGCCGAAGCGCGCGAAGGCGCCGCGCGGGCGCAATACCAGCAGGCGATCCGCACTGCGTTCGGCGAAGTGCGCACCGCGTTGGCGGCCCAGACCCGCGCCCGCGAAAGCTATGAAGCCGAGACCGCACGCTCCAACGCGCTCGCGGCAACCCTGCGCCTCGCCCGGCTGCGCTACGAGAACGGTGTCGCGAGCCAGCTCGACGTGATCGACGCCGAGCGCGGCCTGCTCGCCGCGCAAGTGGCCCGCATCGAGGCGCTTCGCGCCCACCGCGCGGCGGTGGCCGATCTATTTCGCGCCCTGGGCGGCTAGCCGC
>DASQGB010000408.1:0-1708 GCA_035632815.1 Burkholderiales bacterium
GAGCTCGACCATGCGCCGCGGCACCGGCAGGTCGGCGTCGGCGCCATACAGGTGGAACTCGCCGATGGCGGCGTACCGGTACCGTGAAAGTCTTTGCTCCAGGTAGGCGATGACCGATTCGTCCCGGA
Source organism: Burkholderiales bacterium (assembly GCA_035632815.1). GTDB lineage: Bacteria > Pseudomonadota > Gammaproteobacteria > Burkholderiales > SG8-39 > SCGC-AG-212-J23. Next base: position 129 of record DASQGB010000408.1, read on the forward strand.
ACCATGTCCCCACATCGGAGCGGCTGCGGTAGGGCCGCAGCTCCGGAATGATGAGCTCGGGCGCCGCCGCGTACAGCCTCTGCTGCCCGTCGTCGCCGGCGCTCGAGACGAGCGCGCGCTTTACCCCCGCCTTGCGCAGGATCGCGATCACCTCCTGCACCGGCACCACGTCCCAGGCGTCGTGGCTGTAGTGCATGTGCGCATCGAAGATGGGGAGGTCTTGAGCTTTTGCAGTTCCGAGAAAAGCCCACAGAAAGAACAAAAGAAGCGCGCGCATGCAGCGTGTATATTCCCATAAAAGAATGCAGGTCTCGCCGCCCCGCACGCTGACCGAGCTGTTCCTGGGATTCCTCGCCATCGGCGCGCGCTCCTTCGGCGGCGTGCTGCCCTGGGCGCACCGCACCATGGTCGAGGAGCGGCGCTGGATGACGCCCGCCGACTTCACCGAGACTATCGGCCTGTGCCAGTTCCTTCCCGGCCCGAACATCGGCAACGCCTCGATCGTTCTCGGCAAGCGCTGGTTCGGCGTCCGCGGCGCGATCGTCGCCTTCCTGGGGCTGATGGCGCTGCCTTTCGTATGGGTGATGGCGCTCGGAGCGCTTTACATGGATTTTTCTTCCAGCGCCCTCGTCAGAGGCATCGTGACCGGCGTGGGCGCCGCGGGCGCGGGTCTGTTCATCGGCATCGCGATCAAGCTCGGCATGGCGCTGGTGAAGCGGCCCGTCGCGCTGGCATTCGTGGCTACCTGCTTCCTGTGCGTGGCGATCGGGCGCTTCTCGATGATCATCGTGCTGCCGCTCGCGGCGGCGATCGCGGTGCTCGCGGCGAGGAGAGGATGGCTCTGACGCTCCTCGAGATCGCGCTGTACTTCGGCCTCTTGTCGATGATCGCCTTCGGCGGCATGCCGGCGGTGATGCCCGAGATGCAGCGCCTGGTGGTCGAGGTCAAAGGCTGGACCACCCCGAGCGAGTTCATCCAGCTCTTCGCGCTCGCGCAAGCCGCGCCGGGGCCGAACGTGCTGATCGTCAGCCTGATCGGCTGGAAGGTGGCGGGACCGGCCGGCGCGCTGGTCGCGCTTTTCTCCGTCTGCCTGCCTGCCGCGGTGCTCGCGTGGTGGGTGTCGGGCCTGTGGGAGCGCTTCAAGGACTCGCCGTGGCGCATCGCCATCCAGCGCGCGATCACGCCGCTGGTCGTCGGCCTCATCCTCGCGAGCGGCTACATCCTCGCCACGCCGACCGGCACGCCGGACTGGCGCATGTGGCTGATCGCCGCCGCAAGCGCCTGCGCGACGCTCGCCACGCGCTTGAACCCGCTGTGGATCCTCGCCGCCGCCGGCGTCGCCGGCGCTATCCTGCTTTCGTGAACACCTGGCGCTCGCGCTGCGCGAGCAGCGGCACCGCCTCGGCGAGATACTTCTTGAAGTGCGGCGTCTGCTGGTGCGCCTCGAACGCCTTCTCGTCGTCGTAGATCTCGAACAGCATCACCTTCGCGCGGTCCTTCGGATCGACCAGCACCTCGAACTGCCGGCACCCCGGCTCCTTGCGCGCATGGCGCGCGTTCTCGAGCGCCATCGTCATCCA
>DASQGB010000409.1:0-7370 GCA_035632815.1 Burkholderiales bacterium
ACAAAGTGCCGACGATGAAGGCCGCCGAGCCGGTGCCACGCACCCAGCCGTACTCGAATCCCCGGGAACCCAGTGCCAAGGCGTCTGCCAGGATGGTAATCGGCGCGAGCGACGCGGCATGCAGCAGGACAAGCGCAAGCAAGGGCCAGAAACTGTGCGCCGGGAGATAGCCCAGGGTCACCATCGCGGCAAGCGCGGTGCAAACCACGAGCACCACGCGCAGCGCCTGCATCAAGTCGGCGATGCGGCCAGCGAGCGGCGCCGAGAGCAATCGTACCGCCGTGCCGGCGCCAAGCACGAGCCCGAGCTGCTCGGGCGGCAACCCGCGCGCGCTGAGAAAGGCGGGTAGGAAGGGCGAAGCGACTCCGAATGCCGCATACATCGCGGCATAAAGCAGAACGAATCTTGGCAGTGCGCTCACCGGGCGTCCCTCTTACCATGCTTCCGGCGCGTTAATCTAGACGGATGCATGTCCTTCGCCAGCGCGATTTCCGGCTGTTTCTGGGCGGGCGCTTCTGCGCGGCGCTCGCGCTGCAGATGCAGTCGGTGGCCATCGGCTGGTATCTCTATGACCTGACCAGCGACCCGCTGGTGCTGGGCTATGCCGGGCTCGCGGTGTTCCTGCCGATCTTCGTCTTCAGCCTGCCGGCGGGGGATGTCGCCGACCGCGTCGATCGGCGCGCGATTCTCGGCGCGATGCATCTCACGCAGGCGATCTGTGCCGCGTTGTTCATCGCGCTGACGGCGACGGCGACGGCATCGAGCGCGACCTGGCCGTTCTTCGCGGTGCTCGCGCTCTCCGGTACGGCGCGCGCCTTCTCGGGTCCCGCGGTGCAGTCGTTCACGCCATTTCTCGTGCCGCGCGAGCAGTTCGCCAATGCGGTGGGCTGGAGCTCTTCGGCGAACCAGACGGCCACCGTGCTCGGCCCGGCCCTCGGCGGCGGCATCTACCTCTTCGGCCCCGGCGTGGTGTTCGCCGCCTGCCTCGCGATGTCGCTCGCCGTCGCCGCCGCGATGATCGCGATCCGCACGCGCGTGGTCGCCGCGGCCGCGGCAGGGACGACCGCGCTGTCGCGCGCCGTTTCGGGGATCGTCTACCTGCGGCGCCAGCCGGTCGTGCTCGGCGCCATCTCGCTCGATCTGTTCGCAGTGCTGCTGGGCGGAATCACAGCCCTGCTGCCCATCTACGCCCGCGACATCCTCGGCGTCGGCCCGGACGGCATGGGCCTCATGCGCAGCAGCATCGCCGTCGGCGGCGTAGGCACGGCCTTGCTGCTCGCGAACCTGCCGTCTTGGCGGCTGCCGCACGCCGGGCGCGCCATGTTCCTCGCCGTGGCGCTCTTCGGCGTGGCGGTCCTGTTCTTCGGCCTGTCGGCGAGCTTCGCGGCATCGCTCATCGCGCTCGCGGTCATGGGCGCTGCCGACATGGTCAGCGTCTTCGTGCGCTCGACCGTGGTGCAGCTCGCCACGCCCGACGCGATGCGCGGACGCATCAGCGCCCTGCACATGCTTTCCGTAAATGCAGCGAACGAGCTCGGCGAGTTCCGCGCGGGAATCGTCGCCGCCTGGCTTGGCGCCGTCCCGGCGGTATTGCTCGGCGGCATCGGGTCGCTGGTGGTCGTCGGCGTGTGGGCGTACTTCTTTCCCGAGCTTCGCCGCATCGACCGGCTCGCCGACGTGAGTCCTCGGTCCTGAGGGTTACATGGGGTTCTCGCGAACCGCCCTCCAGCTGCCGCTCGCCGCGCCCTCTGAACGGCCGCGGATGGAATCGCCCCTGACCCGGCCGGTGTAGTGGGTCATGCCGGCCGAGAAGCTGATCTGATCGCCTTTCAAACGCGCGTTCCTGATCGGCGAAGCGGCGCCGTCGCTCGAGGCGAGGGTGCCCGAGATCGTCTGAAAGTCCTGTTCGAGCTCCAGGATGCCGTGCGGAAAGCGCCAGGTGCCGGCGACCTTCGGCGGCACGATGTAGAGGTAGGCGGTGCACCAGCCGCCGCAGTCGCCCTGCGCGCGGCCGACCTCGACCGGGTCCCAGCCCGGGATCTCAAAGGTGTTGGTCACGATGCGGGTGCCGGGTTTCAGGTTGCGGAACTTCGGCTCGAGCTTTCGCAGGTTATCGACCAGGAGGAAAAGCGCGAGCACGCTGGCCTGCGAAATCTCGGCCTGGTACATGTCGCCCTGCACGAACCTCGCCTTGTCGGCCACGCCTTCGGCGGCGGCGGCGTCCTTCGAGAACTCGACCAGCTGCGGGTTGTATTCGACGCCGAGCGCCCGCGCGCCGCGCTTGGCCGCGGCGATGACGCTGCGGCCGTCGCCCGAGCCCAGGTCGATGACGAAATCCTTCGGCGTGACCTGCGCCATGTCGAGCATCTTCTCGACCAGCGCCGGCGGCGTCGGCACCCATACCACGTTCTTTCCGGCCTGCCCGACGGAGGGCTGATACGGTTCCTGGACGCTCTGGCCCAGCGCCGCGCCGGCGGCCAGCGAGGCGAAGCAGCACAGCGTGCGGATGCAGCGACGAGAAAGGGTCATTGCCAATGGACTCACTCCGGATGAATTGGTTTTATCATCCCGCAATGAGCAGCCAGGACGCCATTGCCCTCGCGCGGTCGCTGCTGCGGTTCGACACCGTCAATCCGCCGGGCCGGGAGCGCGATTGCGCGCGGCACGCCGGGGCGATGCTCGAGGAGTGGGGCTTTGGCGTCGAGTATCACGAGTACGACGAGCGGCGCACCAGCGTGATCGCGCGCGCGGGCGGCGCGCAGGCGAAGCCGCCGCTTTGCCTGACCGGGCATATCGACGTGGTGCCGCTGGGCTCGCGCGCCTGGTCGAAGGATCCGTTCTCGGGCCAGACCGACGGCGACCGGCTGTATGGGCGCGGCTCATCGGACATGAAGGCGGGAGTCGCGGCGATGCTCCTTGCTTCTCGAAACGTATCGAAAAGGCTATCCGGAACCCCGGGAATCGTCCTGGTGCTGACCGCGGGTGAAGAGAACGGCTGCATCGGCTCGCAGCACCTCGCGAAGACCAAGCTGCTCGGAAGCGCCGGGGCGCTGGTGGTCGGCGAGCCGACGTCGAACTATCCGTTCATCGGACACAAGGGCTCGCTCAAGTTTCACGCGCGCTTCAAGGGCGTGTCGGCGCACGGCTCGATGCCCGAGCTCGGCGTGAACGCGATCTACAAGGCGGCGCACGCGGTGTCGAAGCTCGAGTCCTTCGACTTCGGCGCAAGCGCGCATCCGGTGATGGGCGCGCCGACGATGAACGTCGGCACGTTCGCCGGCGGCAGCGGCGTCAACATGGTGCCGGACACGGCGAGCGTCGGCGTCGACATCCGCACCGTGCCGGGGATGGATCATGCTTCTCTGATTGGTAAATTAAAAGGAATGTTGAAAGAGGCGGAGCTCGACGTGTTCTCCGACCTTCCTCCGGTGTGGACCGCGCCCGAGGACGACTGGATGCAGCGCGTGTTCGAGATCTGCAGGCAGCAGACCGGCGAAAAAGTTTCCGCCCGCACCGCAACCTACATGACCGACGCGGCCAACCTGCTCAAGGTGTACAAAGGCGTGCCGACGGTGGTGCTCGGGCCGGGCGAGCCGCAGATGGCGCACCAGACCGACGAGTACTGCAGCATGCAGCGCATCGGCCAGGCCGTGGCGATCTACGAAGCGCTGATTCTCGACTGGATTTCCAAACCTTAAAAACGCAAGGAGGAGAGATGAGATTTTCAATCGGAATTGCCCTTTCCCTGATGCTGTGGCTGCCGGCCGCCCAGGCGCAGGTCAAGCTGCGCTATGCGCACGTCGGCGTCGCCAACGCGCCGCAGACGCTGTACGCCGACGAAGTGGCGAAGCTCGTAAGAGAGCGCACCAAGGGGCGCGTCGAGATCCAGGTGTTCCCCAACTCGCAGCTCGGCGGCGTGGCCGAGATGGTCGACGGCGTGCGCTCCGGCGCGATCGCGATGGGCCACCACGATTTCGGCTCGCTCGGCCGCATCGTGTCCAACACCGCGGTCTTCAACACGCCGTTCATGTACCGCGACGCCGCCCACAGCCTGCGCGCCACCGATCCGAGCCTGTCGCCGGCGCTGCGCGAGATCAACCAGGAGCTGGTGCAGAAGGGCAACATGCGCATCGTCGGCGCGCTCTTCCAGGGAACGCGCCAGCTCACCTCCAAGGAGAAGGTGCTCTCGCCGAAGGACATGCAGGGCAAGAAATACCGCGGCGTGCCGATCAAGCTGTGGTCGTCGATGCTCACCGGCATGGGTGCGGTCGCGACGCCGGTCGAGGTCTCCGAGCTCGCCACGGCGCTCGCCACCGGCCTGGTGGTCGGGCAGGAGAACCCGCTTCCCAACATCTACAACCTCAAGCTGTATGAGGTGCAGAAGTACGTGATGCTCACCAACCACATGCAGTCGATCCTGTCGGTGTTCGTCAACGAGCGCGTGTGGCAGGGGATCCCGGCGGCGGACCGCAAGATCATGGAGGAGACGATGGCCGAGGTCGGGCGCAAGACCCTCGACTGGGACCGCGACACCTCCGCCAAGTACCGCGCCGACCTGGAGGCGAGGGGCATGGTGTTCGTCGAGCAGAAGGACGGCCTCGACGTCGAGGCCTTCCGCAAGGCGGTGCTCGCGCAGGTGAACAAGGACTTCCCCGAGTGGAGCAAGTACATCGAGCAGATCCGCGCCGTCCAATAAATTTGAATTTCCTGAGAAAAGCAGTCCGGCGAGCGAGCCTCGTCCTCCTCGCCGCGCTCGTGATCACGCCGCTCGCGCAGATCACGATGCGCGGCATCTTCAACGTGCCGATGCAGGGCGCCGAGGAGCTGGCGCGCTATTTCCTGATCTGCCTGACCTTCCTCGCCGCTTCCTACGTGACCCGCGAAGGCGGGCAGATCCGCATGGAGGAGCTCCAGGCGCTGGTTCCGGCAAGGCCGCGCTGGCTGCTGCAGCTCGCCATCGAAGCGAGCGGGGTGGCGGTGTTCGGCGTGCTGTTGGCGGCGTCGCTCGTCACCATCCAGAGAAACTGGAACAGCGAGACGGCGGTCCTGCAGATCCCGTTCTGGCTGTTCATGGCGCCGCTCGCGCTCGGCTCGCTGCTGCTCGCCATCGAGACCCTGGCGATGCTGCTCCACACCTGGCGGCGCCGCCGGCCCGAAGCCAAGCAGACCGTGCTGACCTGAAGGGCGCCGCATGGGGGGATTCGCCGTAGTCCTGGCCTTCGTCGGGCTGTTCGTCCTCGGCTTTCCGGTGGTCCTGGCGATCGGCATCCCTTGCCTTGCCTACATCTTCATCCACGACCTGCCGATCGACCTGGTCGCCCAGCGCACGCTGTACGCGCTCGACTCGTTTCCCCTGGTGGCGGTGCCGGTGTTCCTGTTCGTCGGCAGCCTCATGACCTCGGCCGGGATCTCGCGCTATATCTACCGCTTCGCCGACACCGCCGTGGGCCGGCTGCCGGGGGGCCTCGCGCAGGTCAACATTTTCGGCAGCCTGATTTTCTCCGGCATGTCGGGCTCGGCGCTCGCCGACATCGGCGGCCTGGGGCGCATCGAGATCGACGCCATGCGCAGCAAGGGCTTCAACGTGCCCTTCGCCGCCGCGGTGACCAGCTCGTCGGCCATCATCGGGCCGATCTTCCCGCCTTCCATCCCGCTCATCATCTACGGCACCGTGACGGGCGCCTCGGTGATCCAGCTGCTGCTCGGCGGCATCCTGCCCGGGCTGCTGTGCACGTTCATGCTGATGGCGATGACCGCCTGGCTCGCCGCGCGCCGCGGCTATCCGCGCGCCGCGCGCTGGCCGACGCGCCAGGAGCTGTGGCGCGACCTCAAGCCCGCATTTCCGGCCATCGCCGCGCCGGTGATCCTGATCGCCGGCATGCTTCTGGGCTTTTTCACGCCCACCGAGATCGCCTCGGTGACCGTGCTCTACGCGGTCCTGATCAGCAGCCTGTTCTACCGCGAGCTGACCTGGCAGGGGCTGCTCGACGCCGGCTACGAAACGGTGCGCGCCTCCGCGGGGATCCTGCTCGTCGTCGCGGTGGCGGCGCTGTTCGGCTGGATCCTGTCGGTGGAGCAGGTGCCGCAGAAGCTGACCGGGCTGATGCTGCAGGTTTCCACCAACCCCTATGTGCTGCTGTTCATCGTCAACCTCCTGCTGATCGTGGTCGGCATGTTCCTCGACAGCACCACGGCGATTCTGGTCATTGCGCCGATCATCGCCAAGCCGCTGGTCGCCGCCGGCGTCGATCCGGTGCACCTGGGGATGGTGGTGGTGTTCAACCTGATGATCGGCCTGCTTACGCCGCCGATGGGGCTCGCGCTGTATCTCGTCGCCGACATCGCCAAGGTGACGATGAAGGACGTGCTGAAGGAGATGCTGCCCTATTACGTGCCGCTGGCGATCACGCTGCTCCTGATCACCTACGTTCCCGCGTTGACGACCTGGCTCCCGCGCCTGGCGCTAGGCCCGTGAACTCATCGGAACAGCGAATCGATGTCGCTGCGCGACATGCCGATGTCCTTGAGCATGCGGTCGTTCAGCGCGTGCAGCTCGCCTCGCACACGCCCGGCGACCCAGGCCGCGTGCTGCTTTAGCAACCATTTCCATATCTGCCGCATTTCTGCAATGTGCACTCGTCAGCGATCGCGCACAAACGAAAATTATTCAGGTGTCACATGCAAACACGGAATGCATGGGAAAGAGGAGTCGATCGAGCTGTTCACCCTCTACCATGCGAAGAAGGCAGAATGCAATCCACCATGAACGATACAGCCCCATTCCTCGTAGGCAACGGGGCGGGATTCTCAGGCGACCGCGTGGACGCGCCGGGCCCGGTCGTGGACACGCTGATCGCGCGCGGGGGTCCATCGGCGCTGTTTTTCGAGGTGCTGGGCGAGCGCACGGTCGCGCTGGCGCAGCTCGAGAAGCGGCGCAATCCCGCGCGCGGCTACGAGCCGATGCTTGAGCGGCTGCTCGAACCGATCCTCGGGAAGTGCGCGCGCCACGGCATTCCGATCGTCGGCAACTTCGGCGCTGCCAATCCTCCCGGCGCCGCGCGCCTGATCGCCGCGCTCGCGCTGCGCCTTGGCATTCCGCAGCTGCGCATCGGCTATGTGGAAGGCGACGACATTCGCGGGCAGGTCGACTTGAGTAGGCACGAAATTTACGAGGCCGACGCGAGCCTCGAGCCGCAAACGGGCGCGCAGTTGGGTGAGCTCGTCTCGGCGAACGCCTACCTCACCGCGCAGCCGATGGTCGAAGCCCTGGGGAAGGGTGCTCAGGTCGTGGTGACCGGGCGCACGGGCGATCCTTCGCTCGCGCTCGCCCCGCTGATCCACCATTTCGGCTGGCGCGCTGACGACTGGTC
>DASQGB010000410.1:0-9872 GCA_035632815.1 Burkholderiales bacterium
AGGATCCCTTGAAGCGCGGCTTACGCTTTTCCATGAAGGCGCGACGGCCTTCCTCGTAGTCCGCGCTGAGTGCGCAGCGCTCGATCGCGGCGCGCATGCACCCGGCGTCCGGCCCGCCGGAGGACTTCACGTATTCCTCGATGATGGTCTTCGAGTTGGCGATGGACAGGGGAGCGTTTTCCGCCAGGGTTTCCAGGACACTTTCTACAAAGTTCTCCAGATCCTCGTCCGGCAGGACGCGGTGCACCAGCCCCATGGCCAGCGCCTCGGCCGCCGGATAGCGCTGCCCGAGGAACATGATCTCTCTCGCGCGCGCATGGCCGACGGTCTCGAGCAGCCGCTTGTGGCCTTCGACGTTGTACGCAAGCCCCAGCTTCGCCGCCGGGATGCCGAACTGCGCCGATTCGCCGCAGTAGCGCAGGTCGCAGGCGAGCGCCACCTCGAGCCCTCCGCCCATGCAAAAGCCGTGAATCATGGCGACCGAGGGCTTGAGCGAATCCTGGATGGCATGCAGCACCTGATCGAGCAGCCCGTCGTACTCGGCGACCGAGGCGCGCTCGGCGCGCGCTTCCTCGAACTCGGAGATGTCCGCGCCGGCGGCGAAAGCCTCGCTGCCCTCGCCGCGAAAGGCGACGCAGCGCACGTCCCGATCCGTGTCGAAGCGGGCCAAGGCAGGCACGATGCCGCGCCACATCGCGCCGTTGATGGCATTGCGCTTGGCCGGCTGGTCGAACACGATCCAGCCCACGGCGCCGCGCTTCTCCACGCGCAGTTGTCCGCTCATGGTTTTCCAGAAGGCCCATAGAGAGAAGGCACCGTAGACCGGGGGTCCCGCGCTCCCCAGTGCCCGGACTCGGCCTGTTGCAGGAACTCGCCGAGCAGCTGGTTGAAGAGCGCCGGCTCCTCCAGGTTGATGCCATGGCCGCTGCGCGGCAGGATCGCCAGGCCGGCCTTCGGAATGGCGCGCTTCATCACCAGGCAGACCTCGAGGCAGGGTTCCTCCTCGTCGCCGGCCATGATCAGCGTCGGCACGTCGATGCGCGCCATCTCGCCGGTCAGGTCGTACAGCGAGGGGCGGTGCGTCTGCACGCCCGAAAGGGTATTCGCGGCGCCCAGCGCCGAATGCTCGTTGAACTGGCGGATGTATTCGTCGAAGCCACGGGGATCTTTGTTCTGGTATTGGACGCGGGTGGCGCCGTGCCCGTAGGCCGCCACGAAAGACGCCATGCCGCTGCGACGCAGAAGCTCGGCGTTGGCCCGCGAATCGCGCTGGAACTGCGCGTACTGCGCCGGGTGCGCGCCGTAGCCGCCCCCCGCGATGACCAGCGAAATTGCTCTTTTCGGATAGGTCAATCCGAAATGCAATGTGGCGAACGCGCCCATCGAGAGCCCGACTATGTGCGCGCGCTGGATGCCGAGCGCATCGAGCACGCTGCGGATGTCGTCCCTTGCGCGCGCCTGCGAATAACGCTCGACGTCCTCCGGCACGTCCGAGGGCGGGTAACCGCGGGCGTTGTAGGCGATGCACCGGTAGCTGCGCGCGAAATGGCGCAGCTGCGGCTCCCAGCTGCGATGGTCGCCGCCGAATTCGTGAACGAACACGACCGGCGTGCCGGTGCCGGTTTCCTCGTAGTAGAGCTTTACCCCGTCGTCGGCGGTGAGCGTCGCCATATGGCATTCTATGTTGATGAAAGCCGTTGTCTGCAAGCAGTACGGGCCTCCTGAGCTGTTGACGTTCGAAGAATTAACGTCCCCGAAAGCCGAGGCCGGCGAAGTCGTCGTGTCCGTCAAGGCGGCGAGCCTCAACTTCCCCGACGTGCTCATCATCCAGAACAAGTACCAGTTCAAGCCGCCGCTGCCGTTTACCCCGGGCAGCGAGCTGGCCGGCGTGGTGAAGGAGGTGGGCGAGGGCGTAAGCGGCGTACGGCCCGGCGACAAGGTGATGGCGTTTACCACCTACGGCGCCTTTGCCGAGGAAGTGAAAACCGAAGCTTCGCGTCTCATCCCCCTGCCGGACAAGATGGATTTCGTGACCGGCGCCGCGTTCCTGCTCACCTACGCCACCAGCGACCATGCGCTGCGCGACCGTGGCGCCTTGAAAGCGGGCGAGACGCTGCTGGTGCTGGGCGCCTCCGGCGGCGTGGGGCTGGCGGCGATCGAGATCGGAAGCGCGCTCGGCGCGCGGGTAATCGCCTGCGCCTCGAGCGAGGACAAGCTGGCGGTATGCCGCGAGCACGGCGCCTGGGCCACGGTGAACTATGCCGCCGAAGACCTGCGCGAGCGGATCAAGGCGCTTACCGAGGGCCGCGGTGTGGACGTGGTGTACGACCCCGTCGGCGGACCTTATACCGAGCCGGCCTTTCGCTCCATCGCGTGGCGCGGCCGGCTGCTCGTCGTCGGCTTCGCAGCGGGCGAAATTCCAAAGCTGCCGCTGAATCTCGCCCTTCTCAAGGGCGCCGCGGTGGTCGGCGTCTTCTGGGGTGACTTCGCCCGGCGTGAGCCGGCGCAATTCGCCCAGAGCGTGCGCCAGCTCGCGCAGTGGTACGCGGAGGGGCAACTCAAACCGCATGTCTCCCAAACTTTTCCTTTGGAAAAGGCGGCGCAGGCGCTGAAGCTGATGGCGGCTCGGCAGGTCAAGGGCAAACTCGTTCTGACCGTCTAGGGGTCAGGGTCGTAATCAATCGGAAATTCGGGGTCAGGGTCGTAATTATTCGTGGCGTACGCGGATCGAATAATTACGACCCTGACCCCGAATTTGGCGGTGTACCGTCCCCCGCGCCCAGCGGACGCTGCATGATCACGCTGTCCACCCAGCGGCCGAACTTGAACCCCACCGAGCGCAGCGTGCCCACGCGCAGGAAGCCGAGCGCCGCATGCAGGTTGATCGAGGCGGCATGCGCGCTGTCGCCGATGACGGCGATGAGCTGCCGGTAGCCAAGCGATTCGCAGCGCCCGATGAGCTCGCCGAGGAGCGCGCCGCCGACGCCGCGGCCCAGCATGTCCTCGCGCACGTAGATCGAGTCCTCCAGGGCGTAGCGATAAGCCGAGCGCGCCCGATAAGGCGTGCAGTACCCATAGCCCGCGACCGCGCCGCCGAAGTCCGCCACCAGCCACGGCAGCCCGCGCCGCAGCACGTCGTCGTGGCGCCGCCGCAGCTCGTCGAGCCCCGGCGGCTCCTCCTCGAAGGAGGCGAGGCCATGCAGGACGTGATGCGCGTAGATCGACTGGATTGCCGGAAGGTCGTCCGGCTGCGCCGGCCGCAGCTGCACCAGCTCAGCGAGAATAGCCCGGCTCCTCGCGATCGAGGATGCGCTTGAGGGCGCCGAAATGCGCGTCGGCATATTGCGGCGCGTCGGCGCGCATCATGCGGCAGGCTTCGCGCACCACCTCGGGCCGCACCGCGCGCAGCTTGCCGCCCATCGAGCGCGCGAGCACCTGCAAACGGCAGGCGCGCTCCAGGTAGTACATCAGATCGAAGGCCTCGGCGACCGAAGGCCCGACCACGATCACGCCATGGTTGGCGAGAAACAGCACGCGCTTCGAGCCGAGCACGCGCGCAAGGCGGTCGCCTTCCGCGTTGTCGACCACCAGCCCGTTATACGTCTCGTCGTACGCGATGTCATCGTGGAAGCGCAGCGCATTCTGCTCGACCATTTCGAGCCGCGCGCCCTCGAGCAGCGTGAGGGCCGTGGCATGCGGCATGTGCGTGTGCAGGACGCAGGCCGCGCGCGGGTGCGCCAGGTGGATGCGCGAATGGATATAGAAGGCGGTTTTCTCGAACTCCCCCTCGCCTTCGAGCAGCTTGCCGTCGGCGTCGAGGGCGAGCAGATTGGAAGCGGTGACCTCGCTCCAGTGCAAGCCGTAGCGGTTGAGGAGGAATTTCCCGCCGACGGGCAGCATCACGCTGAAGTGATTGCAGACGCCCTCGTGCAGGTCCAGACGCACCGCCATGCGGAACGCAGCCGCCAGGTCCACGCGCGCCGCGCGCTCGGTCGCCGCCGGGGTCTTGAGCTCGCGTATGTTGCCCATGGCGGCATTATAGGGAAATAGAAAGGGCGCCCGGAGGCGCCCTTTTTGATGCGTGAAAGCGATGCTTACTTGCGGGGGTGCCGCTCGTCGTATTTGTCGCCCACTTGGTTGCCGACCGCGCCGCCAACAACGGCGCCGCCGATTGTGCCGATGGTGCTGCCGCCGGTCACGGCCGAACCGATCAGACCGCCGCCGACTGCGCCGCCGACTGTACCGATCGTCTCACCCGAGGGGCGGCTACCCGAGCTGCTGCAGCCCGCGCCCAACGCGGTGACCAGGGCAATGCCTAGTGCAATGAGGAATTTGCTCAAGAGGTGCCTCCGATTGTAAAAAGGTAAAGGCCGCGGGTCAGGTGCAACCACGCAGCAGGAAGAACACGAACAGGACAGGAATGGGAACGCCGAGCGCCCAGAGCAGGATGTAGCCCAGCTTGCCTTCCTGCTTGCGACGCCACTGCTGCAACTTCTCCATACATCCTCCAGGCATTGGTTCGCGCCCACGCGATGCGGGCGCACATGCCGGGGTAGCAGCAATGGCCGTGCCCGCCTGGGCCGGCTGTCGGGAATTGCACTACAGCTTCAGCGCACCGTCTTGACGCCGGCGTCCTTGAATATCTCGCGCATCTGGTTAGTGAACTGGTCGTAGAACTTGGTGAGGTCCGCAGCGTTCTGGTAGCCATCCTCGAACTGGTTGTCGTCGAGGTATTTGCGCCAGGACGCCGAGCGCGAGAGCTTCTGGAATACGTCTTCCCAGTACGCCACGTTCTCCCTGGGAATTCCCGGGGGGGCAACGATGCCGCGCACCTGCGGCACCGACGGGATCTCGAAGCCCGCCTCTTTCAGCGTGGGCGCGTCGGGGAATCCGGGCAGGCGCTTCTCGCTCACCTGCGCGAGGACGCGCATGCTGCCGGCGCGGATGTGCTCGCCGGCTTCGGAGGGCTCGATCACCATCATGTTGACGTGGCCGCCGAGCAGCGCCGCAATGCGCTCGCCGCCGCCCGGAAACGAGATGAACGCCCAGCGCGCCCCGGTGCTCTGCTGCAGCAGCTGGCGCACGATGTTGTCGCGGCTCGTGACCGAGCCGCCGGACTGCTTGAGCTGTCCGGGGTTCTGCTTCGATGCGGCGACGAAATCGCCCAGCGTCTTGTACGGCGCATCGGCCTTGACTACGATCACCGCCGGTTCGAGCACCAGGCGCGCGACCGGCGTCAGGTCCCGCAGCGTGACCTTCGCCTCCGCGCTGGTCAGCGGGGTCTGCAGCCAGACGCCGGTGAAGAAGCCGATGGTGTGCGGATCGCCTTTTTTCTCTGCGAGATAGGCGGCGGCCACCGCGGAGTTGCCCCCGGTCTTGTTGACCACCTGCATGCGCTCCGGGCCAAGCTTCTCCTTTTCCAGCATCACCACGACGGCACGCGCGAGAATGTCGCTACCGCCGCCGGGTCCCGTATGTACGACCACTTCCACGGGTCGCGTGGGCTTGAAGCCCTGGGCGAGCGCCGCCGGCGCGGCCGTTGCCGCAAGCACTGCCGCCATCGCAACTACAGCACACTTCATCGGTCTCTCCTCATGGTGGGTCCTGCTCCAGCGCCCGCAGGCGCCACCGGTTGATCCAGGTAAACAGCGGTACCAGCAGAATCAGCACCGCCAACGATAGCATCACCGCCGAGATCGGCCTAGACCAAAGGATAGCCACGCTGCCATCGGACATCATCAGCGACTGGCGCAGCGCCCGCTCCATGGCGCCGCCCAGAACCAGCCCGAGGATCAGCGGCGCCGAAGGGTAATCGAGCTTGCGCATCGCATAGCCGAGCAAGCCGAACGCGGCGAGCAGCCCCAGGTCGAACAGGCTCGCGGAAGTGCTGTAGACGCCCACCAGCGAGACGCCGAGGATCAGCGGGTACAGGACGAACGCCGGCGTGCGCAGGACCTGCGCAAACAGCGGCACCAGCGGCAGATTGAGAACCAGCAGCATGACGTTGCCGATGTACATGCTCGCCACCAGGCCCCAGAACAGCGACGGATTCTCGGGAATGAACAGCGGTCCGGGCTTGAACCCCCACAGCACCAGCGCGGCGAGCAGCACCGCGGTGGTGCCCGAGCCTGGAATGCCGAGGGTGAGCAGCGGCACCAGCGCTCCCCCCGTTTCGGAGTTGTTCGCGGCTTCCGGCGCCGCGACCCCCTCCGGCACGCCGGTGCCGAACTCGGCAGCGCGCCGCGACACCGCCTTCTCCACGCCGTAGGAAATGAACGAGGCGATGGTCGAACCGGCCCCGGGCAGCACGCCGATCAGGAAGCCGATCACCGAGCCGTTCGCGAACGCGAAACGGCAATCTTTCAGGTCCTGCGCCGTCGGCAGCAGGTTGCGCAGGCCCTTGGGCACGGGCAGCCGCGGCGTTTCATCACGGGTCTCCATGCTGGCAAGCACCTCGCCGATCGCGAACACGCCGATGGCCACGACGACGAAGTCGATCCCGGTGAGCAGCTCCATCTGCCCGAAGGTGAAGCGCGAGGTGGTGCTGAACGGATCGGTGCCGACGCCCGCGATCCACAGCCCGACGAGCATCGCAAGCAGCGCTTTCACCATGGAGCGGCCGGCAAGCAGCACCACCATCGCCAGCCCGAGCGCCATCAGCGCGAAGTACTCCGGCGAGCTGAAGGCAAGCGCCATCTTCGCGAGCGGCGGCGCGACCAGCATCAGGCCCAGCACGCCCACCGTGCCGGCGATGAACGAGGCGATCGCGGCGATGCCGAGCGCAGCGCCGGCGCGGCCCTTGCGCGCCATCGCGTAGCCGTCGAGGCAGGTCACCACCGAGGCCGACTCGCCCGGGACGTTCAGCAGGATCGAAGTCGTGGAGCCGCCGTACTTCGCGCCGTAATAGATGCCCGCGAGCATGATCATCGCGCTCGCCGGGTTCATCAGGAAGGTGAGCGGCAGCAGCATGGCGATGGTCGCCGGCGGCCCGAGCCCCGGCATCATGCCCACCACCGTGCCGAGGACCACGCCCACCAGGCACCACAGCAGGTTCGCTGGCTGCAGCGCGACCGCGAACCCCTGCATCAAGCCTGCGAAGATCTCCATGCTCGCCTAGAAGCCGAGCATCCCGGGCGGGAGCGCAACGCCGAGGGCGAGGGGAAACACGACATAGAATCCCGCGGCGGTGGCTACGGCGACGGCCGCCGCGACCGCCAGCGGCCGCCGGTAGATGACCGCGACGATGAAGAACGTCAGCGCCGCGAAACCCACCGGGAACCCTACCAGCTTGAAAGCCGCGATCGACACCGCCAGCGCGAGCCATGCCCTGAGCGCACGGCGGACCCTGTGCCACTCGACGGCTCCGGCGGTGAGGTTCTGCTTGCGCAGCGCGCTCGAGGCGATGAGCACGGCCGACAGCGCCGCCATTGCGATCCCGTACCAGAGCGGGAAGAAGCCGGGCCCGGGTCCGTCCGACCCGAAGTATTCCCACTGGCGCGCCTGGACGATGATGTAGGCGGCGAGCGCCGCCAGCGCCACGCCGGAATAGCCATCCCCTCTAGCAAACTTCATGCACTACTTGGCGGGCTTCTTGTACCGCCCTTTCGGCACGATCTCGCAGACGGTGCCGCCCGGGGCGCGAAACTTGACCGGAATCACGCCCGGGTCGCTGATGATCTCGCAGCCGAAAGACTTGATTTGCTTGGTCGCGGCAGCGAGGTCGTCGACTTCCACCGCGAAGTGGTGGATGCAGGGGCCCTCGCCCGCCGCCTTCGACTCGGCGGACTCGGTGCCCGCGTCGTACTTGATCAGCGCGAGGTCGATCGTCCCATCGGTGAGATGGCGCGAGGTATGGTCGCGCACCTTCTCGGTGTTGGCTTCGACGAAACCGAATACCTTGCGGTAGAACTCGGTGGTGCGCTCCAGGTCCTCGACCTTCAGCGCGAGATGCACGATGCGGCTCATGGCTCCTCCTGGGTTGCTCAAGCTCGCAGCAAGGGCCGTAGCTTACACACATCACGGACCTTTTCCAGGCCCAGGATGGCGTCGCACAGCGTGCGCGCGCGCGCCTTCCCGATGACCGGCGCGATGAGATCGATGCTCTTGGCCTCGACTTCGGCGCGCGTCATGGGGTTTTCCGCCGCTCCGCGCACCGCCTTGGTATGGTGGCTGAGGCTGCGCCCATCGCGCAGCCTGAGCTCGACGATCCCCTGCCGGCTGGGCATGGCGCGCGTTAGCGCATCATCGCCCCGAAGGGTGATTTTCTTTCTTACTTCCAAAACTCTTGAATCCTGCATGCGCTTCTCGTCGTGCGACGAGGCGAAGCTCACCGTGCCGTCGAGCAGCATCACCGCGCACAGATGCTGCATGCAGATGTCGGGCATGTCGCGGTTGTCGACCGTGTTCGCGCCCTGGTGCGCGACGCGCACCTCCATGCGCTCTACCTCGTCGGCTTTCAAGTTATTTTGCTGAATCAGCTCCGCGAGCGCGTCGAGCGGCGCCTGGATCGGTGAGCCGACCGACCAGCGCTTGATGCTGGCGTTCATGATCTCGTAGGACTCGCCCAGGCCGCGCACCAGAACCTCCGGCTTGGGTGCTCTCCCGTAGGCGACGAAGAAGCTGCGCTCGCCGGCGAACACGTCTTCGACGCCGGTGAAGCCATCGGCGACCATGACCGCGGCGGCGACGCCGTTGCGCGCCGGCATGCCGCCGAAATCGAACGCCTTCTCGATGTGCTCGGGGTCGCGCATCCAGCACGAGATTCCCGAAGCCTGTTGCGCCGTATAGGACAGGAGGTGACGGACCTGAGATTCCCGCAAGCCGGCAAGCGCTCCCGCCGCGGCGGCAGCGCCGAACATCGGTCCGAAGCTGTGCGTGGAATGGCCGTCCTCGCGGAACTGGTGGGCGTCGAGCGACTGCGTCAGGCGGCAACCGACGTCGTAGCCGAGCGCGACCGCCCGCAGGAGCGCCGTGCCGCTGCGCCGCTCGCGCTCGGCCATGGCGAGCGCCGCCGGAACAATGCCGCAGCCCGGATGCGTAAGCGACGGTGCATGCGAGTCGTCGGTCTCGTCGGCATGCGCCAGCATGCCGTTCGCGAGCGCGGCGTTGGCCGCAGTGCTCACCAGGCGACTGCCGACTACGCAGGCTTCCTTGACTCCTCCCAGCGCACGCACATGCGCCGTGGCCTTCCTTCCCGGCAGCAGGCGCGATCCGGAAAGCATGGCGGCGATCGTGTCGAGCAGGTGATGCTTGGTCTTCTCGACGACCCGGGCGGGCAGCGGCTTGCGCAACCCCTGAGCGATATAGGCGCTCAATTGCCGCATCACTGGTGATACTGAAACTTCCTTCACGTCAGGAAGCCACCGCCATTGACGTGGATCGACTGGCCGGTGATAAAGCGTGCATCCGGACCGCACAGCATGCGCACCAGGGCCGCGATCTCCTCGGGCTCGCCCCGGCGCCCCACCGGGGGCAGCGAGCGGCGCTGCTCCGGCCGCTCCGGCGCGCCGGGCAGGCCGCGCAGCGTCTCGATCCTTCCCGGCACTACGCAATTGACCGTAATCTGATGGGGAGCGAGGTCGAGCGCAAGCGCCCGGGTCAGGCCGGCGAGGCCGGCCTTGGCGGCGATGACATGGGCTCGGCTCTCGGCGCCCTGGTGCGCGGTCAGGCCGCCGATGTTGATTACGCTTCCGCCGCCGGCGCGCACAAGGTGCGGCAGGCAGGCCTGGGTGCACAGGAAGGCGCCGTCCAGCACGGTGGACAGCACTCGGCGCCATTCATCGAAACGGATCTCGGCGAACGGCGTCTCGGCCCGCACGGCGGCGTTGTTGACCAGGAAATCGAGCCGGCCGAACTCGTTGACTGCTGCGTCG
>DASQGB010000411.1:0-2830 GCA_035632815.1 Burkholderiales bacterium
AGATCCGCTTCGCCGACGAAAAGATCAGCGGCCTGGCGCCGCACCAGATCGCGCGCCGCGGCATCATGCGCACCTTCCAGCACAACCGGCCGTTCGGCGGCATGTCGGTGCTGGAGAACGTGATGGTCGGAGCTCACCGGAAGTTCAAAAGGAATCTCTTCCAAGTCATCGCCGGACTGGGTGCCGAAGAAGAGACGCAACAACGCCGGCGCGCCGAGGAGCTGATCGAGTTCGTCGGCCTCGGCGACTTGCGCAACGCCGACGTCGGCACGCTGTCCTTCGGCCAGGGCCGCCTGCTGGAGATCGCGCGCGCGCTCGCCGGCGAGCCGCGCGTGATCCTGTTCGACGAGCCGGCCGCGGGGCTGACGCCGGCCGAGCTCGACCGCCTCGCCGAGATCGTGCGCGGCATCGCGCAGCGCGGCATCGCCGTGCTGCTGATCGAGCACGACATGCGCTTCTTGCTGCCGCTCGCGAGTCGCGTCGTGGTGCTGAACTTCGGCGCGCGCATCGCCGAGGGGACGCCGCAGGAGGTGCGCTCGCAGCGCGCCGTGATGGATGCCTACCTCGGCGATGCTACGGCTCTCTGACCTCTACGCCTCGTACGGCGCGGCCCCGGTGCTGCAGGGGGTTTCGCTCGCCGTAGAGAAGGATGAGACCGTGGCGCTGCTCGGTCCCAACGGCGCGGGCAAGTCGACTCTGCTCGCGGCGATCACCGGCGTTATTCCGCGGCGCAAAGGCTCGATCGTGTTTCAGGGGCGCGAGCTGATCGACGCGCGGAGCCACGCCATCGTGGCAAGCGGCGTGGCGCTGGTGCCCGAAGGGCGCCTGGTGTTCGCGCCTTTCAGCGTCGAGGACAACCTGCGCCTGGGTGCTGTGCGGCTGCAAGGCGACCTGCGCGAGCGGTTCGACTATGCCTACGCCCTCTTTCCCAAGCTGGCCGAGCGCAGGAAGCAGGGCGCCGGGACCCTCTCGGGTGGCGAGCAGCAGATGCTGGCAATCGGGCGCGCACTGATGAGTAAGCCGAGCCTGCTGCTGCTCGATGAGCCCTTCCTCGGGCTCGCGCCACTCGTCGTTTCCCAGATCAGCGATGCCCTCGAAAAACTTCGCGCAGGCGGCCTGACCTTGCTGATCGTCGAGCAAAGGCTCGACATCGCGCTGCGGTTCGCGAGCCGCGCCTACGTGCTGATCAAGGGGAAGGTGGCTCTTGAGGACAGCACCGCCAGCCTCGCGCACCGTCCGGACCTGCGCGACCTGTACTTCTCGCTGGCTACCCGGTATGGGCCGGGGCAGGGCGGCTGAAGAACGTCTCGAGCGTGTGGAAGACGTACTGCCAGTTCTTCGAGCGCAGGCTGCTGTGCGCGATGCCCGGCATGACCGTGAACTGCTTCTCCGGGTTGGGCAGCCGTGCGAAGAACTCGATCAAGTCCTGCATCGAGGCGATGCCGTCCCACTCGCCGCGCATGATCAGCGTCGGCACCACCAGCTTCTGCGGATCGACCACCGGCAGGTTGGCGCTCATGTCGACGTAGGTGCCCGTGGGCACCGAGCTGTCGAGCGCGAGCACCTGGTCGGCGAACGCCTCGATCACCGCCGGATCGGTGTTGTCGCCATGTCCGTCGCGCGTGAAGATGCTGCGCACGAACTCGCGGTCGATCGCTCGCCGGTTGCTGGCGCGGAACTGCGCGAGCTTCTTCCTGCGTTCCTCGAGCGTCGGGCTCCCCTTCCCGGTCCAGACGAAGGCGTCGAGCGCGAGCCGGCGCACGCGCTCGGGGTGGCGCTGGGCGAACAGGCCGGCGCGCAGCGCCCCCGACGACGAGCCGTAGACCAGCAGCTTGTTCTCTTTGGTCTCCTCAAGGATGTATCGCGAAGCTGCAGCGCAATCATCCGCCCCGCAGGAGACATCGGCATTCACCGGCCGCGATTTGTCCGAGCGCCCGTAGCCCTCGCAGTCGACGCACCAGGTGTCGTAGCCGCGCCGCGCGAACCAGTCCATCACCGAGTAATCGTCCTTCCCGTCGATCCGCAGGTCGAACACCGGCTGCGAGGCCATAGACGAGCCGTGCACGAACAGAATGGCTCCTTTGCTCGTGTCCTTGCCGTGCTTGCGCCACAGAAACAGGCGCACCTCGCCCGACTCCGTGTGCTTGGTGGTCCAGTGCTCGCTGCCGGGGATCTCGCTCATGGGGGCCGCATCATACGACGTATTATTCCACTCCAGAGTCCTGCGACATTGCGCCGTCTCATCCAAAACTGGAGAAGAGCCATGACAAGCAAGCTTCGTGCACTATCCGCCGTTTTCATCGGTGCGTGCCTGGCAGCGGGCACAGTTGGGGCCCAGCATGGCAAGCACACGATCGTCACGCCGAACGATCTCAAGTGGGCGGACATAGCCGCCATGCCCCCTGGCGCAAAGATCGCCGTCATCGAAGGCAAGATGAACGAAGCAGGTCCGATCACGGCCCGGATAAAGCTCCCCGCCAACTTCAAGCTCCCTGCGCACTACCACCCGGGTGTGGAGCGGGTGACCGTGCTGTCCGGAACCATCAACATCGGCATGGGCGACAAGCTCGACCCGCGAAAGACGACCGCCATGGGGCCCGGTACCGTGCTGATCATGCCGCCCGAGATGCGCCATTTCGTCTGGACCAAGGAGGAGGCGATCTTTCAACTCAACGTAACGGGTCCGTGGACCGTGACCTTCGTCAATCCCGCCGACGATCCCAGGAAGAAGTGACCCTTGCGTAGCCTTTTGTTCCTTGTCGCAGGGCTCTTGCTCCTGGCTGGGTTTCTCTTGCTGGCAAAGCTCTTCTCGCCGAACTATCCCGATGCC
>DASQGB010000412.1:0-6314 GCA_035632815.1 Burkholderiales bacterium
CTCGATGAACCCGTATGCGCGCATGTTCCTGCACTTCCTGCACGCCATCACCAACGACCGCGACCGGGTCTCGGTGTTCGTGTTCGGCACGCGGCTCACCAACATCACGCGCCAGCTGCGCCACCGCGACGTCGACGTCGCGATGGTCCGGGTCGCCGACGCGATCAAGGACTGGTCGGGCGGCACGCGCATCGGCGCGTCGCTGCGCGAGTTCAATTTCAAGTGGGCCCGCCGGACGCTCGGCCAGAACGCCTGCACCCTGCTGGTGTCGGACGGCCTCGACCGGGAGGCAGGCGAGGGCCTGGCGGAGGAGATGGAGCGCCTGGCGAAGTCCTGCCGCTACCTGGTCTGGCTCAATCCGCTGTTGCGCTACGAGAAATTCGAGGCGCGGCCCGCCGGCGTGCGCGCCATGCTGCCGCACGTGGATCTGTTCCTGCCGGTGCATAATCTGAGAAGCCTCGTCGACCTCGCGAAAACCCTCAGCGGTCCGATGAGGCGTATCCACCAGGAGAGCCGCGCATGGAAATGACCGGTGAGCAGATGATCCCGGCTTCGCAGCAGGCGGTCTGGGACGCGCTCAACGATCCCGAGGTTCTCAAGGCCTGTGTTCCCGGCTGCGAGTTGATCGAGCGCGTCGGCGAGAACGAGTACCAGGTGCTGATGGTGGCGCGCGTCGGACCGGTAGCCGCGCGGTTCAAGGGCCGCCTTGCGCTGTCGGACATCCAGCCGCCCGAATCGTATGCGATCACCTTCGAGGGCCAGGGCGGCGCCGCCGGCTTCGCCAAGGGCGGCGCGAAGGTGCGCCTAGTCGCCGAAAACCCGGGCACTACGCGCCTGGCGTACGAGGCGAAGGCGAGCGTCGGCGGCAAGCTCGCGCAGATCGGATCGCGCCTGGTCGACGCGGCGGCGAGGAAGGTCGCCGACGACTTTTTCAGGAATTTCAACGAGAAGCTGTCTGCGCTGCACGGGCAGAGGGAAATGCACAAGGAAGAGGAGCATCATGCCCAATCCGTGCCGCGCGACCCCGACCTGCCGAACGTAACGAGTACCACGCTCGCCTTCTTCGCGGGCGGAGCGCTGGTGGTGTGCATCGCCGCTCTGATGGTGCTGCTTGGCTGAGCTTCTGTTTCGGGAAGATCCCTATCTGAAGGCCTGCGAGGCGACCATCGTCGCCCTCCAGGGCGACGCGGTGGAGCTCGACCGCACGGTGTTCTACCCGCTCGGCGGCGGCCAGGCCGGCGACACCGGACGCATCGGCGACTGGCGCGTCATCGATACGCGCAAGGGTGCCGCGCCGGATTCGGTTCTGCATGTGCTGGAGCCGGGTGCAGCGGTTGGCGTGGGAATGAAACTCGAAATCGACATCGACTGGGAAAGGCGCCACCGCTTGATGCGCTATCACACCGCGCTGCATCTGCTTGGCGCGCTGGTGAAGGCGCCGGTGACCGGCGGCCGCATCGCCGAGGACAAGGCGCATCTGGACTTCGACATCGAGATGGACAAGCTGGTGAAGGACGAGATC
Source organism: Burkholderiales bacterium (assembly GCA_035632815.1). Classification (GTDB taxonomy): domain Bacteria; phylum Pseudomonadota; class Gammaproteobacteria; order Burkholderiales; family SG8-39; genus SCGC-AG-212-J23. The sequence goes on from DASQGB010000412.1 coordinate 1,523, forward strand.
GAAGCACGAGTCAACGACTTGGTCGTTTCCGGACGCGAGACCAAAGCACGCTGGATCAGCGACGCCGAGCTCGATGCCAGGCCGGAGCTGGTGAAGACCATGTCGGTGGCGCCGCCGCGCGGCGAAGGCCGCGTGCGCCTGCTCGAGATTCCCGGCATCGACCTGCAGGCCTGCGGCGGCACGCACGTGGGCAACACCGCCGAGATCGGCCGCCTCGCCGTGGCGCGCATCCGCTCCGAGGGCAAGCGCAACAAGCGGGTCACCCTCGCGTTCGCGGACTAGCGATGCCCCTCCCCGAAAGACGCCTGGCGGCGATTTCCTACGCGGAGATGCGCAATTTCACGCGGCTGTCGGAAGCGCTGCAGCCGGAAAAAGTGCTGCAGCTCGCCAACGAATTCTTCGCGCTTGCGGCGCGCTGCGCGACCAAAAACAGCGGCAAGGTGATGTGCCTGCACAACGACTCGCTGCTCGCCGCGTTCGCCGGCGGCGGGAGCGCCGAGCTCAGCGGCCGCGCGCTGCAGGCCGCGCAGGAGCTGCAGCGCGAGTTCGGCCCCCTCGGCGAGCGCTGGAAGGCCGAGTACGGCCTGCCCGCTACGGTCGCGCTCGGCATCCACATGGGGGAAGCGGTGTTCGGCGCGGCGGGGCCGAAGGGAGCGAAGCAGGACCTGGTATTCGGCGACAGCGTGAGCATTGCCGAGCGCATGGTGCACCGCGCGCGCGCCGGCGAGATCGTGCTGTCGCTGGATTTCATGAAAGGCCTGGGCCCGGCGGTCAAAACGCTCGGCGCGCAGGAGCTGCCGCCGCTCGAGCTCGGACGCCGGCCGGCGATCCCGATCTACGCCATGACCGTCGACACCCGCCTGGACTTTACTTAGCGAGCGCCTCGCGCATCGCCGCCGCCAGCGCCTCGGGCGGATGCGCGCCCGAGACGCCGAGCTTGCGGTCGAAGATGAACGTCGGCACCGCGGAGATGCCAAGCCCGCGCATGCGCTCCTCAAGCGCCGCGACTTCCTCGCGGTCCGCAGCCTGCGGCCAGCCCGCAACGCCGTTCGCCGCGGCGATCGAGGCGAGCACCGCGGGGTCGCCGATGTCCTTCGCCTCCTCGAAGTAGGCGCGAAACAGCGCGTCGACGACTCCTCCGCCGAGACCCTGTTTTTGCGCGAGCTCAATCAACTGGTGCGCGGCGAGCGTGTTCGGCGTGCGCTCGATGCGCTCTAAGGCGAACTCGATGCCCTCGCCCTTGCCTTCCGCTGCAACGCGCGCGTCAAGGCCGGCGGCGCGCTCGGCGGAGCCGAACTTGGCTTTGCGGTATTCCGAGCGCAGGACGCCCTCGCCCGGCATGTCGGGGTTGAGCTGGAACGGCAGCCAGACGATCTGCGGCTCGGCGTCCCCGCCGACCAGGGCCAGCGCCTTCTCGAGGCGCCGCTTGCCGATATAGCACCAGGGGCAGACGACGTCGGAGACGACCTCGATCTTCAAGCAGCCGCTACTTCTTCGCCGGGACGGTCCAGAAATACACGGTGCGCCCATTCGACTCGAGCTTCTTGTCGGGCTTCCAGGTGCCCATGTCGAACTGGTGCGAAACGATGCGCGTGCCCGGCTTGAGCTCTTCGAGCAGCCGCGGCCGCAGCTTGACGTTGAGGTCGGGCAGCAGGTACAGCGTGATGACCGTCGCATCCTTGAAGTCGGCCTTGAACAGGTCCTCCTGGCGAAACTGCACCAGGTTCGTGACGCCCGCCTTTTTCGCGTTCGCGTTGGCTTCCTGGATGCGCTGCGGGTCGATGTCGATGCCGGTCGCGCGCACGCCGTATCGCTTCGCGGCGGTGATGGCGATGCGGCCATCGCCCGAGCCGAGGTCGTAGAGCACGTCGCCCTTCCTGACGTTGGCGAGGCGCAGCATGTCCTCGACGACTTCCTGCGGCGTCGGGACGTAGATGACGTCGGGCTGCTGGGGATGGACAAGCGCGGGCGCCGCGGCGAGCAGGGCCGCGGCAAGGCAAATCAGGGTTCGCATCGGCCGATTATGCCTGCCTTTACCGCGGCGCTGCTCGCCGCGGCGCCCCTAGGGCGACAGGCCGGTCGCAAAGCGGCTGGAGGTTACCGCCGCGTCGACTTCGCGCTCCTCGTCGGGCTTCTGCGCCTGGACTCTGGCGTCGGCCGGCGCCGATGCCGGCGGGGGCTCGGCCAGCACCTCTTCGAAGTCCTCGGTGCCGTGGACTTCGAGGCGGGCCCAAGTAATCAACAGGATGGCGAGAAAGATGGCGAGCACGGCAATGAACGCCACAACCGGATGCTCGCCGTTTGGGCGCGGCGGCGGGGGAACTCCGTGGGTACAGACATGGCCCATACGGATTATGACCCTGCGGGGCGGATCGGGTTCGCGGCAGGCCCCCCTAAGAGCCTGCGATCGTCATGCTCTCGACCAGAATCGAGCCGCTGGAGCGGCCGCTTCTCACCACCACGTCACTGCCTACGCTTACGATACTCCTGAACATGTCTTTCAGGTTGCCCGCGATGGTGATTTCCTCGACCGGAAAGCGGATTTCGCCGCCCTCCACCCAGTAGCCCGCCGCGCCGCGCGAATAATCGCCCGTTACGAGGTTCACGCCCTGACCGAGCAACTCCGTCACCAGCAGGCCGCGGCCCAATTTCTTCAACATGCCGCGAAAGTCCGGTCCGTCAGGCTGCACGATGAGGTTGTGATGGCCCCCCGCGCTGCCGGTGCTTTTCATGCCGAGCTTGCGCGCCGAGTAGCTGCCGAGGAAGTAGCCCTCCACCACGCCGCCGCGAACGATCGGGCGACTGCGGGTCGCGACGCCTTCCTCGTCGAACGGCGTGCTCGCCTCGCCCTGGCGCTCGAGCGGCCGCTCGTCGATGCGCAGCCGCGGCGAGAAGACCTGCCTGCCGAGGCTGTCGACCAGGAACGAGGTTTTGCGATAAAGGTTGCCGCCGTTCACCGCGGACACGAAGTGCCCGATGAGCTGGATCGCCGCGGGCGCTTCGAACAGCACCGGCGCCTGGCAGGTGGCGATCTTGCGCGCGCCGAGGCGGGCGACGCTGCGCTGGCCGGCGTAGCGGCCGAGCGCCTTCGCATCGGCGATGTGCTCTGGCACGCGCGACGCGCTGTACCAGTCGTCGCGCTGCATGAGTCCCTTGTCCTCGGCGATGACCGAGCAGGACAGCCAGTGGCGCGAGCTGGGGAAGCCGCCCATGAAGCCCAGGCTGTTGGCCAGCACGAACTGCGACTGCTGCGTCGACACCGTCGCGCCTTCCGAATTGCGGATTTTCCTGGATACCGCGAAAGCCGCGGCCTCGCAGCGGCGCGCGATCTCGACGGCGTCCTCGGTCGACAGCGCCCAGGGATGATGCAGGTCCAGGTCCGCCACGTCGCGCGCCAGCAGATCCGCATCCGGCAGCCCGGCGCAATCGTCCTCGGCGGTGTGGCGCGCGATCGACAGGGCAGCGTCGACGGTCTGCTCGATCGCCGCGCGCGAGAAGTCCGAGGTGCTGGCATGCCCGCGGCGCGCCTTCGGCCGCTCGCCCAGATACACCGACACGCCGACCGCGCGGTCGCGGTTGTGCTCGATGGTGTCGGTGCGGCCCTTGCGCACGGTGACGGTGAGGCCGTGAGCTTCGGACACGTCGCAATCGGCGCCGCTCGCGCCGCCGCGCCGCGCCCGGTCGAGCACCCGCTGGGCCAGTTCCTGCAGCTCGCCGGGCTTGCAGGTGAAGCCGGAATGCGCCGTTTTCTTCACCATGGGCGCGCTATGATAACCCGCGATGCAGGACCAAATCGTCAGCAAGACGCAGCGCAAGAAGGAGATGCTCGAGCTGCAGGCGCTCGGCGTCGCGCTGGTGGCGCTGCCCGAATCGCAGATCGAAGCGATGGGGCTCGCCGACAACCTCAGGCAGGCGGTGCTGGAAGCCAAGCGCATCCGCAGCCACGAGGGCAGGCGGCGCCAGCTGCAGTACATCGGCAGGGTGATGCGCGCGGTCGATCCGGCGCCGATCCGCGCGCACCTCGACGCCATCACCGGGCATTCGGCACAGGCGGCAGCGCAGCACCGGCGGCTCGAAGCCTGGCGCGAGCGCCTGCTGGCCGACGACGAGGCGCTGACCCAGTTCGCCGCGGAGCATCCAGGCGCCGATCTGCAGAAGCTGCGCTCGCTGATCAGGAACACCAGGAAGGAGCAGAAGGAAGGCAAGCCGCCGCGCGCCTACCGCGAGCTGTTCCGCTCGATCAAGGAATGCGCAAGCTCGAACCCCTCCCTATGAAGGAAGAGCTCGTCGTGGGCCTGGTGTCGATCAGCGACCGCGCCTCGGCCGGCGTCTACAAGGATGAAGGCATCCCTTCACTCAAGGAATGGCTCGCTTCGGCCATCGCCTCGCCGGCCTGGCGCGACGAGACCCGCCTCATCGCCGACGAGCAGGCGCTCATCGAATCGACGCTGGTCGAGCTGGTCGATCGCCGCGGCTGCCACCTCGTCCTCACCACCGGCGGCACGGGTCCCGCGCCGCGCGACGTCACGCCCGAGGCGACTGTCGCGGTCGCCGACAAGCTCATGCCGGGTTTCGGCGAGCAGATGCGCGCGGTAAGCCTCAAGTACGTGCCGACGGCGATCCTTTCGCGACAAGTGGCGGTGATCCGCAGGCAGGCCCTGATCATCAACCTGCCCGGCCAGCCCAAGGCGATCCGTGAAACGCTCGACGGCGTCTTTGCCGCGGTACCCTATTGCGTCGACCTCATCGGCGGGCCGTACATCGAGACGCATGAAACGGTGGTGAAGGCGTT
>DASQGB010000413.1:0-9963 GCA_035632815.1 Burkholderiales bacterium
CGCAAGTTCCTGCACGCCTGCAATATCGGCGGCGAGCGCATGCGCGACGAGGACATCGACCGGGTGCGGCGCATCGCCAAGCGCCGCTGGCGCGACGTGTCGGGCCACGATGCCGACTTCCTCACCGACGACGAGGTGAAAAACCTGACCATCCGCGCCGGCACGCTCACCGAGGAGGAGCGCAAGGTCATCAACCACCATATCGTGGCGACCATCCGCATGCTCGAGGCGCTGCCGTGGCCGCGGCATCTCACCAAGGTCCCGGAATACGCCGGCGGCCACCACGAGCGCATGGACGGCAAGGGCTATCCCAAGGGCCTGACGCGCGAGCAGATGTCGGTGCAGGCGCGCTGCATGGGCATCGCCGACATCTTCGAGGCGCTAACCGCCAAGGACCGGCCCTACAAGAAAGGCAAGACCCTGTCCGAGTCGCTCGAGATCCTCGGCCGCATGAAGCTGAACCAGCACGTCGATGCGGACCTATTCGACATTTTCGTGCGCCGCAAGGTGTACCAGCGCTACGCCGAGATGTTCCTCGACCCCGAGCAGATCGACGTCGTCGACGAGTCCCGCATCCCCGGCTACCAGCCTTGAGTGACGAAAATTGACAGTGCCGGACAAAAATGGACCGCAAGAGGGCGCTGGCGTGACATCTTTAACGCAGAATCCGCCGTTCGGCCGTGTTTCAGGGTGGCATGGCTGTTGCGTGTAGAGGGCGTCACTAACAGAAGGGAGTTCCAAATGAAACTACTGCAGAAGGGCTTCACCCTGATCGAACTGATGATCGTGGTCGCGATCATCGGCATTCTGGCGGCGGTAGCGCTGCCCGCGTATCAGGACTACACCATCCGCGCGAAGATGTCGGAAGTGATTCTCGCGATGAGCGCCTGCCGTACGTCGGTCACCGAGGTGTACCAGTCGGGCGGCAGCGCGGTTACCGCAGGTAACTGGGGTTGTGAAGTCGGTGCCACCCAGGCCACGAAGTACGTCGCGTCCATCACCACCTCCAACGACGGAGGGGTAACGGCGACGGTGCGGAACATCAGCCCGTCGGTAGATACCTCGGTCGTGACGCTTGTGCCGCTGGCCAACGCCACTACGCCCGCTATCTACACCGCGAACCAATCCCAGAGCTTGTTTGGCTGGAGATGCGGCAACACCGGCGACAGCACGTCGGTTGGGGCGAAATACCTGCCCGGCTCCTGCCGCGGCTAATAACAAAAAGCTCAGCTTCGATAAAAAGGTACCCTTCGGGGTGCCTTTTTTTTTGGGTCGAGCCCGGCGCAAAGGGGGCGCCGCAAGACGGAACTGACGATTCTCATGCCCTGCCTCAACGAAGCGGCCACGGTCGGCGGCTGCGTGGAACAGGCCTGCGGCTTTCTGCGCCGTAGTGGAATAGTCGGCGAGGTGCTGGTAGCGGACAACGGCTCCAGCGACGAATCGCGCGCGCGGGCGCAGGCCGCCGGTGCGCGAGTCGTCGAAGTCGCCGAGCGCGGCTACGGCGCAGCCCTTGCGGCGGGCATCGCCGCGGCGCGAGGGCGGTTCGTCATCATGGGCGACGCCGACGCCAGCTACGACTTCGCGCGCCTGGAAGGGTTCGTCGAAAAACTGCGCCAAGGCTACCCCTTGGTCATGGGAAACCGTTTCGCGGGCGGAATCCGGCAGGGCGCCATGCCTGCGCTGCACCGCTATCTGGGCAACCCGGTCCTCAGTTTCATCGGGCGGCTGCTATTCCGTACGCAGGTAGGAGATTTTCACTGCGGCCTGCGCGGCTTCGACCGCGCGGCGGTCGGCGCGCTCGACCTTAGAACCTCGGGCATGGAATTCGCGAGCGAGCTGGTCGTCAAGGCCTCGCTCGCGGGATGGCGAATCGCCCAGGTACCCACCACGCTGCATCCCGACGGGCGCGGCCGGCCGCCGCACTTGCGCAGCTGGCGTGACGGCTGGCGCCATCTGCGCTTCCTGCTGCTGTTCAGCCCGCGCTGGCTGTTCCTGTACCCCGGGCTCGCGCTGCTGACGCTGGGCATAGTGCTGAGCATCGCGCTGTACATCGCGCCGCTGAATATCGCCGGCGCGGGGCTCGACATCCACAGCATGCTTTACGCTTCGGCGGGCGCCTTGCTGGGCTTGCAGCTTTGCCTGTTCGCGCTTTTTGCGCGCGTGTCGGCGCAAAACGCCGGACTGCTGCCGCGCCAGCCCAGGCTCGAAAACCTGCTGGCTGCGATGTCCCTGGAGCGAGGGCTGCTCATCGGCCTGGCGACGGTCGTAATGGGATTGATCTGGAGCGCGGCGGCGTTCTGGCAGTGGCGCCAGGCAGGCTTCGGCGCTCTCGATCCCCGAGTGGTAATGCGCGACACCATTCCCGCCACCGCGCTGATGATCGGCGGCATGGAGGTCATGTTGGCGTCGTTTCTTCTAAGCGTGCTGCGATTCAAGGAAGACAATTAGTCAGACGCCGATGCCTGAGCTCACCGTAGTAGTTCCGGCTTTTCGCGAGAGAGACAACATTCCCGCCCTACTGGCGGCGCTGCAGCAGGCATTGGCCGGAGTCGACTGGGAAACGATCATCGTCGTCGACGATGCTTTCGACGGCACGGAGGACCTCGTGCGCGAGCACGCGCAGCGCAATCCGCGCGTGCGCTGTCTTCACCGTATCGGCAGGCGCGGGCTCGCTTCGGCGTGCATCGAGGGCATGCTTGCCAGTTCCGCCCCTTATCTCGCCGTGATCGACGCCGATCTGCAGCACGACGAGACGCTGATGCCCAAGCTCCTAAATGCGGCGAAGCAGGGCGATGCCGACATCGTCGTGGCGAGCCGCTACATGGAGGGGGCAAGCACGGGCGAGCTGGCGGCGCAGCGCGTGCGCATCAGCCGGCTCGCGAGCGCGCTGAGCCGAGTGCTCGCCAAGGGCCTCACCGATCCGATGAGCGGATTCTTCCTGGTGCGCCGCAGCTTCCTCGAGCAAGTGGTGCGAAGCCTGTACGGCCGCGGGTTCAAGATCCTGCTCGACCTGATCGCCGCGGCGCGCGGCCCGGTTCGCATTAAGGAGCTGCCGTACAGCATGCGCAGCCGGCTGCACGGTGAAAGCAAGCTCGGCGTGCGGGTGATCGCGGAATTCTTCATGCTGATCCTGTATCACCTCACCGGACGCTTGGTTCCGGCTCGCTTCTTCCTGTTCGCCGCAGTCGGAGTGACGGGACTCGGCGTGCATCTCGCCGTACTGTCGGCGGTGTTTAATGCCACCGGGGGGAACTTCCTGGCAAGCCAAGCGCTTGCGACCTGGGCGGCGATGACCAGCAATTTCTTCCTCAACAACATCTTCACCTACGGCGACCAGCGCCTGCGCGGGGCGCGCATCTGGCGCGGCCTGCTCAGCTTCTACATCGCCTGCGGCATCGGCGCCTTCATCAACATCGCGGTCGCCGAGTGGCTGTTCCTGCAATCCTTCGCGTACTGGGCGGCCGGCATGGCGGGCGCGGTGATCGCCGCGGTATGGAATTTCTTCACGACGGCGTCATTGACTTGGGGCGGAGCGAACGCCGAAACGCGATGATGCTTTCGCAGCCCGGACCGTTTCGCCCAGCAAGAACGGATTGGCTGCAAGCCGGCGGCATGGCCGCGGCACTGTTCTTTTTGTACGCGGCCACTTCGCCCCGCACGGTAGCCCTCGAGGACGACAGCCTGTTCATCCTGGCAAGTTATTTCCTGGGAGTCGCGCATTCGCCCGGCTATCCCCTGTACACCATTCTCGGACATCTCTTCAGTCAGCTGCCGCTCGGCTCGCCGGCGTACCGCGTCCACCTGCTCAGCGCGATGTTCGGCGGCTTGACGGGCGCGACGCTCTGGCTATGCGCGCGCGCTGATCGCGGGACGCCTGCCTGCCTATCTCGCGGCCCTCGGACTGGGCATGTCGCCGGTGTTCTGGTCGCAGTCGATCATCGCCGAGGTCTATACCCTAAACACTTTTTTGTTCCTGCTGCTGGTGTATCTGGGGCTCACCGGCTGTCCGCCCTCGGCCCAGACGCCGGCAGCAGCGCAGCAGGGCGCGCTTCTTCCGTGGATGGCGTTTATCTTCGGCTTGAGTCTCAGCAACCACTGGCCGTTGATGCTGCTGGTCGCGCCGAGCTTCGCGGTCCTGCTCTGGCCGATGCGGCGCGAGCTGCTCAATCGCGCCGGGATTCTGTTGTGGCTTCTGGTGCTCGGCCTGCTTCCTTATGTCTGGATGGTATACCGCTCCTGGAAGGCGATCCCGATCAGCTTCTATGGACCGCTCGAGACCCTGCCCGAGATTTGGTTCTTCGTCAGCCGGGCAGGGTACGCCGGGATCGACCGGTCCGAGTCGGCGGGCTGGCTCGATCGAATCAAGTTCTTCGAGTTCTTCGGCGGCCAGCTGCTCGTGCAGTTCGCGGTGCTCGGCACGCTGTTGGCTGCCGTTGGGTTCGCGGTTCAATGGCGCATCCTAGGGCGCCGAGTCGCAGCGTTTCTCAGCGTAGCCTTCCTCATGCCGTCGGCCGTTCTGCTGCTATTGCTCGGCTTCGACTATGGGTCGATGACGAAGCACGTTTTCCACGTATACCCGCTGCCCTCGTATGCAATCGGCGCGCTGTGGATGAGCCTGGGTTTTGTCTGGATAGTGAACCGTTACGCGCTGCGCGCTACAACGGCGCTCGCTGCCGGGGGATCTGTCCTCGCGCTGATCTTCGCCGCTGGCGCGCGAACCAACTTGTTCACCGATCATGGATGGGGCGCACGTTACGCGCAGGCGATGCTGAGCACCTTTCCGAAGAACGCCGTTGTTTTCGCGCGAGGTGAAGCCGACCTGGGGACCCTCGCCTACTTTCACATGATCGAGAACCGGCGGCCCGACATTACTCTGTACCAGACCAAGGGCCTGGTCCTGGGAAACCGCCTGCTTCATCCGGTGAGAACCGACGAGCTGACGAGGCAGCGCATCCTGCGTGAAACGGTCGCGCGGCAGACCGATCCGGTGGTTTCCACGCTGGAGACCTTTACCGGCTATGCGCGGCGTGATCGATGGCTTTACATGGAGGTCGACAAGTCGTCCAGCGACCCGGGCGAAGTGACGGTGGATATACCGCAGGAGGCCGTGCGGTTCTTCGAGGAATCGGTCGCCGGGGCCAACGAGCCGAATGCCTGGATTGCATATTTCCAGGGCCAGCTGCGCCGGCGTTATGCGGAGCTGATCGCCCAATCCCTGCCGCGCTCCAGGCCGCCTGATGCGCGCACGGCACGCCATCTCGATCTCCTTGCCAAGGACTTTTACGGGTCACTTGGGATCGCAGAGGGACTGATGCGGAACAGCGAGGGCTACTCGGTCGGCGCTGTGACGAGTGCCCTGGAGAGGGCGCGAGACATGATGCCTTCGGACGTGGTCAAGGAAGAGCTGTCGCGTTACTTCTATCTTCGGGGCGCGGTTCGCGCGAACCTCCAGGACGAGGCGGGAGCGATTCAGGACTTTGAGACCGCGTTATCGGTCTGGCCGGGGGCTGAGAATCCGGCCATCAAGCCGCTTGAGGATCACTATCGCAAGGCAAATGACACAAGCGCTTTGAAAGCCCTGCAGGGGCGCGTGAAACGGCCCAGAGACTTGGGTCGGTAGTGGCGCGCACGATGCGCCGCTCGAGGCTGTTCCTGGTGTTTTGTCTGCCGGGCGCGTTTGGCGCGGCGTGGACCGTGTTTGCCGGCAAGGACGTCAACTGGGACCTCCTCAACTACCACTATTACCTTCCCTACGAGCTTCTTGCCGGCCGGGTCGGCCAGGATTTTTTCGCAGCCAGCGCGCAAAGCTACCTCAACCCCGTCGGCTACCTGCCGTTCTATCTGATGGTTACGTCCGGCTGGCACAGCGTAGTCGTTTCCATGGTGCTCGCCGTGGCCCACGCCTTGAGCATCTCTCTGCTATTCCTTCTCGCCTGGGAACTGTTCGCTCACCTGCCCGCGCGCGATCGCGCGATATTTTCGGGCCTTGCTACGGCGATGGGCGCCGCGACGGCGGTGTTCTGGCCCACGGTCGGCACCTCGTTTCTAGATCCGCTGCTCGTCCCGCCCATGCTCGCCGGACTTCTCCTGCTGCTTCGCGCAGATCGGCATGCGGTGGGTCGTGCCACGCTGGCCGGAGCGCTATTCGGCGCGGCTGCCGCGCTAAAGTACTCCAACGCCATTTTCGCACTGGCGGCCTTTCCCTTGGCGCTCGCAATGCCGGGCTTGTCGGCCGGTTCCCGGCTGCGCGCCGGCCTCGGCTATATGGCGGGCGGCGCGCTGGGATTAGCGATCTTTGCAGGCCCGTGGTTCGCGCTGCTGATGCGGGAATTCGGCAACCCGGTATTTCCGCTGATGAACGCCTGGTTCCAATCGCCCCATGCGCCTCTCGTCAACATGGTGAGCGAGCGCTTTACGCCGAGGGATCTGGCTGACGTGCTCAGCTTTCCCTTCCGCATGGTCGGGCTCGATCGTCACCTTTACTCCGAAACTTTTGCGCCAGACATCCGGCTCGCCGCGCTGATTGCTGCTGTCGTCGCTCTGCCGGTCGTCGTGTTTGCAGGCAAGGCACGGCAGGAGAACAGCCTGCGGGGAGCGGATTGGCGAGTGCTCTCGTTCTTTGGCCTCGGGCTGGTGTTATGGCTGGCAAGCTCGACCAACGCCCGCTACGGTATGGTGTTGCTGCTGCTCGCCGGCGTCTGCCTCGTGCGCATTGCGGAACGCGTTCTGCCTGCCCGCGCAGCGCGAATTGCCCTGTCCGTGCTGCTGTTGGTGCAGGTCGGCACGTCGGTGCTGGCCTCGCCACCGCGGTGGTTTCTCACCGAGCCGTGGTCGAAGCGCTGGCTGCCGTACGATGCGCCGGAGCGAGCTTTGCGCGAGCCGGCGCTCTATCTCACCCTCGAGGTGCTTCCGATGGCGGTGGTTGCGCCGTTCGTCCACCCCTCGTCCTCGTTCGTGAACTTTCGCGGCCAGCACAGCATCCCGAGCGATTCGCCGAAGCTCGCGGCGCTGCTCGAGCGCCACCGCGGGCATGTGCGCGCGCTCGGGCGCCGGCTGGAGCTCGTCGACGGCAAACCGGCTGCCGCTCAGGTGAAAGCCTACGACGACGCGTTGCGGGGCATCGGTTTTCGGGTCGACCCGGAAGAGTGCTTCACGATCGCATGGCGGCCCGACCGCGAGGATGCTCTGTCGCGAGCGGCAAATTGGCTCGCTGACGTGCCGCCTTCCTTAGAACCCCTCTCGGTGGTGAGCTGCGCGCTCGCTGTGGCGGCGCGCGATCCCACCGATGTCGCTAGGGAGCGCCAGATTTCGGCCCTGTTCGATCACATCGAACGACGCTGCCCGGCGCTATTTCGCGGCCAGACCGCGGTAACCGAGCCCTTCGGCAGCGGCTGGTCGCGCCACTACAACGGCCTCGATGCGCGCCTCGAAGCCTATGGCGGAGGCGTGGCTTTACATCGCTATCGCAGCGCGACGGTGGTCGATCTCGGCCGCCTCGGGGACTGGGAGAAGGCCGACGCGCCGCTCCCTACGGCATGTCGTTGAGAAACAGGGCACTTCTCGCGTCGCCTGAGGCTTGGCTGTTCGAGCTACGCCGATAGAATCGATCGCCATGGAACACAATCGCAGGTCGCATCCGCGAATATGGGACCTGGACTGGCATGTACTTCGGCGCCAGCAAGAGGCGATCCGCGGATTGCTCGAAAGTCCCGCCCTCACGCTGCGCGGGGCGAGCGTGCTCGATTTCGGCTGCGGCAGCCGCCCGTATGAACGCTGGTTTACCGCCGCGGGCGCGCGCTACCGCGGCGCCGATATCGATGGCGCGCCAGACATCGCGGTGCGCGAGGACGGCTCGCTAGCCGCTGCCGACGCCACTTTCGACATGGTGGCCTCGTTTCAAGTCCTCGAGCACGTGTGGGACGTAGCGACTTACCTCGGCGAGGCGCGTCGCGTCCTCAAGCCGGGAGGATCACTGCTGCTTTCGACCCATGGCAGCTGGTTCTACCATCCGCATCCCGGAGACTATCGTCGCTGGACGGCGGAAGGCTTGCGCCGCGAAGTCGAGGCGCACGGCTTCACGCTGCTCGAGATGCGCCCGGTCGTCGGCCCGCTCGCCTGGACCAGCATCCTGCGGTCCTTCGGCGTCGCTTATGCCGTGCGACGAATTCCGCTCGCGGGAAAGGCCATGGCCGCGTGTGCCGCGCTGCTCTACAACGTGCGCGCATGGTGCGAAGACGGCATCACGCCCGCCCAAGTCACCGCGAATAACGCCTGCGTGTATGTCGGGCTGTTCAAGCGCGGCGACTGACGCGGGCGCTCGATGATCGCCGGACGCGCCCTGGTCGTCGGCTTCGTGTGCGCGCTCGCGCACAACGCGATCATGATCGTCGGCGATTGGATGGGGCTGCACTACGCCCTATCGCTGGTTTTCTCATTCCTGATCGTGGTCGTGCTGGGCTATCGGCTGCATAGTGGATGGACGTTCAGCGGAACGGTTCGCACCCGCGCCTCGTTCGGGCGCTATGCGTTCGTCGCGAGCGCCAACTATCCGGCGTCGCTCGCCGGCATGTTCGTGTTCGTGGATCTCCTGAATTTTTCGGTACCGATCGCAAGCCCGGTCGTCACCGTGCTGCTGTTCGCCCTCAACTACGCGGGCAACCGCTGGGCGCTGCGCGCCGCTCATTCGAGGCGCCAGACCTGGCCATTGGATCCGTCGTAGGTGCGGCGTGCGCCCGGAAAGCGGCGCTTGATGATTTCCTCGTAATCCCGGGCCATCCCGCGCGACATCATGAAGATCACCGGTGCCCTGAGGAAAGGATCGTTCTGCAGGAAGTCCTGCGCGTAGTTGTTCGGATTGTTGGTGATGAAAACGATCTGCCGCACCCCTTTCTCGAAAGGGGGCCGCAGCGAAAGCTGATCGCGCATGAACATGTGGATCTGGAACAGGCGCAGCGCGTTCGCGAATATCAGGCTCAGCAAGGCGACGCGTACGACGTAGCTGCGCAGGTCGGCACCGCCGGCGGCGGTGCTGGGTGCACGCACCATGGCGAGGGAAGCGAGCACCGGCAGCGCGCTCCACGCCGGGTGAACGTAGCGCGCGCCCCATCCCGAACCCTGGTCAAACACCACCGGCAGGTAGCCCAGCAGCGTGCAGACCAGCGATAAGGCGAGCAGCCTGGCTTCCTTCACATCCCGGGCGAGCCACCAGCCGGCGATTGCGAGCAAAGGCAGGCCGGGGACGGCGAGGGCCCAAAGCCGCACTTGTTCAAGAATGCGACTCGCGATCGCCCAGTCCCATAGCGCGAAGACCTTGAGGAACTCCAGGGACAGGTACCACGCCAGATTCCCCAGTCGATGCAAAGGGTCTTCGTCGGACGCATAGAACGCCATCGGGGTCTTGCCCTGGACCTCGCGCAGAAAGAGCCACCATCCCAGGCCGAGCAGCAGGGCGAGCGGCGCGTAGCCGGCCGCAAGCGTCATCAGGTTGCGCCGCCCGCCGGGGCTGCGCGCGACCGATGCGATCCACGGCAGCGCGAACAGGATGTGCGGGACGGGGTTGCTCTGCACGAGGGCGAAGGAGCCGACGAGGCCGGCGGCGAAAAGGCGCCTCGGCGTGCGCTCGAGCAGCAGCCACACAAACAGCGCGTTCAGGAACAGGTGCGCCGTCATGGAGAAGTACGAAATCGCCATGCCGATGAATCCGGGCGATCCGAGCGCGAAGAGCATCGCCCATCCGCTCGCCTGCGGCACTCCGGACAGGCGCGTCGCCAGCTTCGCCATGAGGACGAGCGACAGCGAAGCGAGGAGCGGATTGCAGGCCCACGGCGCGCCGATTAGGCTGAACGGCGCCAGCAGAAGCGCGAATCCTGGCCAGTACGCGCTCGCTACCTCGCCGGTCGCCTCGGAGACGATCAGCCAGCGCCACTGGTACCAGTCGGGAATCAGGCGGAACACGAGCTCGGG
>DASQGB010000414.1:0-2272 GCA_035632815.1 Burkholderiales bacterium
GCCGCCAACGATCGGAGTTTTGAGTCGGTTTACCGTATCACCGCTTGCTAACCGGGGTACGAATCCCCGTGGGGACGCCACACCTTTATATTCGGGGTCCAGCCAAGATCGACTGACGCAGGAATGGCTTTACGAAAGAAAAACTACGCCCCGGAGGCCAAGGATCCTCTCCAGGGCGTGCGCGTGCTCGACCTGTCGCGCCTGTTCGCGGGCAATGTGCTGACGCAGTTGCTCGGCGACTACGGTGCGGAGGTGATCAAGGTGGAGCCGCCCGCCGGCGATACGCTGCGCGCCTGGAAGACCAAAGGCGTCTCCACGCACTGGAAGATCTACGCCCGCAACAAGAAAAGCCTGTGCCTCGAGCTGCGCAAGCCCGAGGCGCGGGAGATCCTGCTATCGCTCGTGCCTGGCGCTTCGCTTTTCGTCGAAAGCTTCCGGCCCGGCACGCTCGAGGCCATGGGCCTGGCACCCGAAAAATTGCTCGAGAAGAACCCGAAGCTGGTCGTGGTGCGCATCTCCGGCTGGGGGCAGGACGGGCCCTATCGCCGCCGCCCGGGCTTCGGCTCGCTGATCGAGGGCATGTCCGGCTTCGCCGCGATCAACGGCTTCGGCGATCGCGAGCCGGTGCTGCCGCCGATGTACCTCGCCGACGGCTTCGCCGGTCTCTTCGGCGCCTCCGCCGCGCTGATCGCGCTGCGTGCCGCGGAGAAGAGCGGCCAGGGGCAGGTCGTGGACCTGCCGCTGCTCGACCCACTGTTCGCAATGCTCGGCCCGCAGGCCGCCGCGTACCGCCTCACCGGCAAGGTGAAGCCGCGCACCGGCAGCCGCTCGACCAATTCCGCGCCGCGCAACGTCTACCGCTGCAAGGACGGCCTGTACGTGGCGCTTTCGGCCTCCACGCAGAAGATGGCCGAGCGCACCCTGCGCGCCGTCGGCCGCCCGGAGCTGATCGACGATCCGCGCTACCGCACGAACGCCGAGCGCGTGAAGAACGCCGCCGAGCTCGACGCCATCATCGGCGCTTTCATCGCCGGGCGGACCCAGGCGGAGAACGTCGCGTTCTTCGAGCAGGCCGAGGTGACGATCGGGCCGATCTACGACGTCTCGCAGATCGTCGAGGACCGGCACTTCATCGAGCGCGAGATCCTCGCCGACTATCCCGACGAGGACATGGGCGCCTTCCCGATGCACCACGTCGTGCCGCGCCTCCTGGGCACTCCCGGCGCGATCCGCAGCCCCGCGCCCAGGCTCGGGCAGCACAACCGCGAATTGCTGGGTCTGGACGAAAGGGAATATCAGCAATTGGTGGAAAAAGGCGTGGTATCCGAAGGCACCGCCACGCCTGGGAGCGAAGAGGAATGAAGGAAAACCTGCCCGTCTGGCGCTCGCTGATGTACGTGCCCGTCAACGTCGAGAAATACGTCGAGAAGGCGCACACGCGTGGCGCGGACTGCATCCAGCTCGACCTCGAGGACAGCGTGCCGGCGTCCGAGAAGGCCGCTGCGCGCAGGCTCGTGCCGGCAGCGGCGAAGCGCGTGCGCCACGGCGGCGGCGACGTGGTGGTGCGCATCAACAGCCCGCGCGAGCTGGCCGAAAACGACCTGGACTCCTCGATCTGCGAAGACGTTGACGGCATCGCGGTCACGAAAGCCCAGAGCCCGGATCACGTCCGCAGGATCGACGACACCATCTCCAATATCGAGGCGAAGCGCGGGCTGCGCCATGGCCACACGCGGCTGATCGCCATGGTCGAGACGCCGGGCGCCTTCTTCCAGATGCCCGCCATCGCGCAATCGAGCGCGCGCCTCGCGGCGATGAACATCGGTGGCGAGGACTTCGCGCTCGAGACCGGGATGGAGCCGACCGAGGAGACGCTGCTCATGCCCAAGCAGCAGATGGTCTTCGCCGCGCGCGCGGCCGGCATCATGCCCCTCGGCTTCATCGCCAGCGTCGCCGGCTTCGGCGACTGGGAGGCTTTCGGCCGCATGGTGCGCCGCTCGCGCCAGTTCGGCTTCATGGGCGCCGCCTGCATCCATCCCGGCCAGGTGCCGATCGTCAACCGCGAGTACTCGCCTTCCGCCGACGAGGTCGCCTACGCGCGCCGCATCGTCGAGGAAAACGCGAAGCACGAGGCGGCGGGCCGCGCCTCGTGGTCGCTCGACGGCAAGATGATCGACGTGGCGGTCGTGGTTCGGGCGCAGCGCCTGCTCGCTCGCCACGCGGCGATCCAGGCGCGCGAGGCGAAGAAGTCCTCGTAGCGCCGACCCCCTGA
>DASQGB010000415.1:0-2913 GCA_035632815.1 Burkholderiales bacterium
ATGGGTGGCAGACTTACCAGCTCACCAGGAACGCGAGCGCCTCAATTGTTCTACCGCCCGCACGCCGAGGTCCTCAATGGCTCGTGGACCTTCCCCGAGGCGCAGCCAGCCCAGTGAGCCCGTCGGGAAGGGGCGGGTGTCGGCGACGTCCGGTCATGTGAAGGTTTTCGGATGCCGGCCCATGCCGTACGGCGACACCCGCTCCGGGGGCCGGCGTTCGAAAACCTCCAAGGGAGGAAATCGCGGGAAGTGAGACGTGGGCGGCGCGGGCGGCGCGGGCGTTATGGCGATTTGGCCGCTGCAGGTGGGGCGCCGGATCGGCGCGGCTGGGGGCGAGCGCGATGATTGACGGGGTTGGCGCAGCTGAGTTGATGGCTTCCGCGGTCCTGGGCGACGCCGGACGATGACGATCGAGACTGGATTTGAGACCCAGGCCCCGGGTTCGGGCGAGGGTGATCGTGGCCGGTCGAAAACCAGTGGAATGGACGGCCAGATTTGCGGCGCCGGAACTCGGGCTTGGTCATCATGACGTGTCGATCCTGATGGCGAGGGTCGGTGGCGCGGGCCGATATCGCGGTGGGCTGCCGCGGGCGAAGGTCTCGATGATGATCATGCGACCGCCGCAGCAGGGACAGGGATGCGCGAGCTTCGGCGATTCATCGGTGATGTCGGCGTCGGTGGGATTGCTGTGAGGCTTCGGCGTGTTGAGCAGCTCGCGGGCTCGGGCGATGTTGTCGGCGCGCCCGGCGCTGGCGAAGAGGCCGTAGTGGCGGATGCGGTGGAAGCCGTGCGGCAGGACGTGGATGAGGAAGCGTCGGATGAACTCGTCGCTGGCGAGGGTCATCACTTTGGTCTGCTCACGGCCCTTGGCGCGATAGTCCTTCCACTTGAAGGTGACGCCCTTACCGTCGAGCGCGATGAGGCGGCTGTTGGAGATGGCGACGCGGTGGGTATAGCGCGACAGATAGGCCAGCACGGCCTCCGGCCCGGCGAACGGACACTTGCTGTAGACGACCCATTCGCTTTGGCGTAACGGCGCCAGATACGCCGTGAACGCGTCGCGCTTTGCCAGCCGGGCGTGATCACCGAAGAACTTCAGGCGGCCGGCCTCGTGGGTCGCGATCAGCTTCTCCAGGAACAGCCGGCGGAACAGCCGCGAGAGCACGCGCACGGGGAGGAAGAAGCCCGGCCGGCAGGAGATCCAGCGCTTGCCATCCGGCGCGATGCCGCCGCCCGGCACAATCATGTGGACGTGCGGATGGTGGGTCATCGCCGATCCCCAGCTGTGCAGCACACTGGTCAGCCCGATGCGTGCGCCGAGGTGCTTGGGATCGGCGGCGATCGTGATCAGCGTCTCGGCCGATGCCTTGAACAGGAGGTCGTAGATCGCGGCCTTGTTGTGATAGGCAATGTCGGCGATCGGCGCCGGCAGGGTGAACACCACGTGGTAGTACGGCGCCGGCAGCAGGTCGGCCTCGCGCTCGGCGAGCCATTCCTTCGCCGCCGCGCCCTGGCACTTCGGGCAATGCCGATTGCGGCAGGAGTTGTAGGCGATGCGCGTGTGGGAGCAATCCTCGCAGCGCTCGACATGCCCGCCGAGGGCTGCCGTGCGGCAGCTCTCGATGGCAGACATGACCTTGAGCTGACCGAGGCTGACATGGCCGGCGTTGGCTTTGCGCCACGCCGGGCCATGGCCGCGGAAGATGTCCGCGACCTCCAGAACCGGACGGGACACGATCCCGCCGCGCTATGCCGGCGGCTCTTCTCTCTTTGGCCGCAGCGGCGTCAGGCGATCGAGCGGGCTCATCACCGCGCGGATCGTGTTGGTGGCGACGCGGGTGTAGAGGGCCGTGGTGTCGAGCTTGGCGTGACCCAAGAGCACCTGGATCACGCGGATGTCGATGTTCTGCTCGAGCAAGTGGGTGGCGAAGCTATGGCGCAGCGTGTGCGGCGTCACCCGCTTGGTGATCTCGGCCACGCGGGCGGCGGCATGACAGGCGCGATTGAGCTGGCGTGTCGTCAGCGGCTGCAGCGGGTCGCGGCCAGGGAACAGCCAGAGCCGAGGCCGCGCGATGCGATACCAGTCGCGCAGCAGTTCGAGCAGTTGCGGCGAGAGCATCGCATGACGATCCTTGCGACCCTTGCCCTGCTCGACGCGGAGCAGCATGCGCTTGGAGTCGATGTCGGACACCTTCAGCGATGCGACCTCCGACACGCGCAGGCCGGCGCCATAGGCCGCTCCGAACGCCGCCTTGTACTTCGGCCCGGGGGCTGCCTCCAGAAAGCGCGCCACCTCCTCGGGATCGAGGACCACGGGGATCTTGCGCGGCTCCGCGACAAACGTCAGCGGCTTGACCGTATCGGCCCGGTCGAGCGTGACGGTGAAGAAGAAGCGCAGCGCCGTGACCGTGCCGTTGATGGTCGGCGGGCGCACGCCGGTCCCGGTCAGGTGCAACTGGTAGCGGCGCAGGTCCTCGGGCGTGGCCGTGTCCGGCGAGCGGCCGAGGAACTTGGTTAGGTTCTTGATGCTGCGAATGTAGTCGTGTTGCGTCTTCTCGACGAAGTTGCGCACCGTCATGTCTTCGATCATGCGGCGGCGCAGAGGGCTGACGGACTCCGGGGTCATCGGAATGCTCCTGTCTTGAATGAGGTTGCTGACCCCTCAGTTCAAGACAGGAAGTTCCCCGCCGCCACTGGCCGCGCCGATCGCCGCAGCACCCTATCGCGCGAGCGATTTAGTCCCATGGCGCATCGCAGAAATGCCACCAGCCGCGATGGACGTCCGGTTACTGCGCCGAAGCGGACTCCGACAAGCCGTCCTGCTGCTTACTCATAGCGTTACCGCGCGCTGCGGATGATCTGAATATCTAGGTCGCGGATCTTCTTCCGGGCGTATTGCGGTTGACCCCGAGG